>JAEUSG010000449.1 GCA_016788315.1 Fibrobacterota bacterium
GGTGGGGTGTCATGGAATTCTGCAAAACATGGGACTGTGGCATGGACATCAGCAGGACTTGGAAATAATGCGGATCGTCAACCTGATACGATTGCAACCTCAGCAGTAACTACAGGAGCATGGAGCAGATTCAATGTAACACCAATAGTTCAGGATTGGGTTTCCGGAGTGTTGAATTATGGAATTTCAATAGCTGACAAAGATGCTACACTGGGTGGAACGGTAACCTTTCTGAGTTCAGATACATCACTTGCTTCAGCAAGACCAAAGCTTGTTGTGTATTATGACACTGATACGATTACTATAGTGAAGCAGGAAGGTACAACTGACGCATTTAGCGAAACATTCGATACCTATCTTTCACAGGCAGAACCAAACAATAATTTTGGAGCTTCGGACACGCTGTTCATAAACTCAACAGATGGTTCAAAAAAACACATTCTTCTGAATATGAAAGATATGGTCAGCCCGAATTCCATAGTTGCAGGTTCAAAGATAGCCAAAGCTGAACTTGTACTATACCGCAGCAACACAACAGCAATACCGGCGGATGGTGCAAAAGCCTGGCAGTCAAGGCAGCGGTGGAATGAAGGGTTGCAGGATGGTTCAGCGGGTTTATCCAACTGGAATTACACCTACAATACAGGTAAACCGTGGAAAACAATAGGCAGCTCAGGATATCCTGATGTTGACACTATGTCAATGAGTACCGGAAACACGGTTAATAATACTATAGGTGGTGCACTTACAATAAGGTTTGACAGCGCAGCACAGCACTGGTCTGATGGAGCACTTACACGAGGACTAGCAGTATTGCCAAACGGGGTAATTAGCGGAGATGCTGGCTTCTATTCTGCTGATGGCGCTGCTGCAATATCACAATTTTATGCGCCAAAGGTTGTTGTTACTTTTGCAGGTGGTACTGGTGCAGTTGGTTCAGTACCGTGGACAAAGCCGGATAGGCCTCTATTAAAGACATACGCTTCAATAACCGGACGGCGTGACACTATAAGAGTTCGAGAGGGTGATGCATATGGCTCAACGGACGATTGTGTTCTACTTCTTCAGTCTCCATCAACAAATCAGGATGGTGCGGGGAATTATATAAATGCATACGATACAAATCATGCTACGAATGCAAAGAAATCTGTAATAAAGTTTACCAACTTTATTGGTAGCAATGCTGGACAGGTGCCTGCAAATTGTATCATAGATACTGCCTATATCAGGCTGGTAGAGTATTCTAATTCTATGGAAGGTACTATTTCAAATTTAGATGTTCATATAGTGAATGAGAGTTGGGTAGAGAATCAGGTGACCTGGAACAATAAGTTTAGTGGTTCGGCGTGGGCAAATTCGGGAGCAAGAAAACCAAATTCGTCATCATTAATTTATAGAAATGTTACATTGACTGATGCTGGATGGAATGATACCGTGATTATTCCATTAACCTATATGGTTCGTCAATGGGTTAATGGAGCAGCAAATAATGGCATACTGTTAGTGCGTACTTCAAATGATGCTTCCGGAGATATCAGTTTTTATACGTCTGAGGCAGCCACTTCAACTTGTCGTCCACAGCTGGTTGTTGCATACAGAAAGAAAGAACAGGTTGAGATTCAAAATGTTGGCCGCTTTGCAAATGAGAATAGCCGTTTCAGTGATGCTGATAGCCTGAGTGGTCAGTTCTTTATGTCATTCAATACCCGTTCAGACAGCACTGATGGTATGTTTAATCAGATGAAGACGGCTGCCACAAGCCCTGGCGAACAAATCAAGCAATCGTATGATCTGTTGCCAACTACTTCTAAACACCAGAATCTGTTTAACATATTGCGTAGGCCTAATGGAACCAGTGACTGGTCATATTATGCTGACAGTGTAAGAAGCAGTGAAACCATATCGTTTACGGTAGTTGAAAGTACAACAACACGAATAAGATATCGTGTAAACCCCAGAACAATAAGAGATGCAGGATCCTTTTCTCGCAATACTAGCACTTCTACAGAATTCACTGTTTATCCGACTGGGCAGATAGTTGTATTTGATAGTTCGCTCGCAGCTTCTTCTACAAATACATATAATTATGCAGTAAACTTCCATACAAAAGATGGTAATGGAACACTGTATGACAATGACTCCACTTTGGGAGGAATGCACTCTACCTTGACAGGTAAAGGAACACTGCATGATTGGGCTTTTGGTATTCTCGGTTATTCAAGTGGTAGTTTATCCTATTCGCAGAGCATGTTCAATTCTGTTACAAATGATGTTAGTGCAAGTAATTATTCAGGAATAAGTTTTTATAACAGTACGGACAATTACTTTAATAGTTCTGCTAGTGTTGTTAAGCAGAGCTACTATCTGGACATGTCTCGAGATGATTTAGCAGATGCTGATACACTTGAAGCAATGGTGAAGGATAAACAGTATCCATCTATCCTTAACGATTTCAGAACAGGTACGCTTAAGACAAATGCTGCAGGTGACTTGAATAGTGATGGATTCAACGAACGAGAAGGTGTGTATGAATTGCAGTGTGACGCAGCAAGCGGGGAGGCTTATTTCTGGTTCAACAAAGATTCTATCGCACGACCGCGCTACATGCCAGCATTTAAAGTGAATGGTTATACATGGGCCCACGCGCCGACTAAGGTGATGCTAATTACACAATATGAGCGTGTCATTGATACATGCTATGCATCTAAAGGGGATGTGAATATCTCTCTTGTGAATGCCGGTGCCTCTGGATATCTTGTCTTCCAGTTGAACAGAATTATCAATGGACCATGCGTGATCTATATTGGACGTGATGATAATCTTGCAGTGGAAATGAATACCTTCAGCGGCAATGCTGATAGTGGCACTTGCAAATTGACATGGTCGACAGAAAGTGAACATGAAAATAGAGGCTTCCGTCTGTTACGTCGTGAATTATACAAGAGCGCCAAGACAGATACCTCATTTGCAGTAATAGCTGATTATGAGACTCATAGGGAGTTGGTTGGTAAAATAACCACACAGTCCAGAAGCGAATATTCTTTTGCGGATCACAGAGTTGCTCTTGGCAAGACATATGAATATGCTCTTGAAGCTGTCGACATGAAAGGTAAAGCTGAAAGGTATGCTGGTACAGTTATATTGACTGTTGATCAGCTGTTTGGGTTCGCTTTGGATCAGAACTATCCAAACCCATTCAATCCGACTACTGTTATTAAGTATTCAGTGCCGGGTAAATATTCAACGGCAAAAAAACAGGTTGTATCGCTTAGTGTGTTCGATATTAAGGGACGGCTTGTAAAGACTTTGTCCAGCGAAGAAAAGCTGCCAGGCGCATATACCGTTTTCTGGAATGGTAAAGCAAATAATGGCAGGCTGATAGCATCTGGTGTCTATTTCTATAGAATAGATGTAGCAGGTCGCTTTGTTAAAATTCGTAAGATGGTAGTGGTCAAATAGTTCCCACCATCATCTCGATATCATAATTTTTGCCGTTTTGGTTAATTTTCCATTTGTAAGTCTAGCAATATACACTCCTGCTGCTGAATTACCATTAGTAGAGGCGGGTTTCCATATGTAGGAGTTGCCTTTGTTGGGCGTAATTGTTTTATCAAAAACGTTTTTTCCATTAATTGTTGTAATAGTAAGTTTCAAGGGCTCATATCCAAAACCGCTATAAAAGAGAGTCGTGGAAGTTGCTGAGGGGTTAGGGTTGACAGACAGAATTGGAAGAGAACCGGTATGAACTCTTTTTTCAACTCCTGAAAAGCCACCAGTTCCTGGAAAGAGGCCGGGAGTATCGGAAAACTTGAAAGCGTAGGTGTTCCAACCGGCACCAACCATGACGTGAACATTATTTACAGGGTCATAAACATGGTGATGGAAGAGACGCGATAGATATCTCTTTTTAGGCAGATTGTACCAGGTGTTTGCTGAGGGGCTGTAATAATAGAAGCTGCTGTCATAGAAACAGCAGAAGACCTTGTTCAATGAATCATAAACAACATTCAAAGAATAACAGTTTGGAGGGGTTCCAAGAGGAGAAAGTTTCGTCCAGGTGTTAGTGGCTATTGAGTATTCGTAAAGTGAAGAATATGGGAAAGCAAGAAATGATTTCCGTTCGGGGCAATAAGTCATGGACATGTCGCTGCCGGCAGAAAATGAGACTGATCTCTTTGTTATTTTCTCACCTGTTTTCCAGTTGACAGCATTAAACCCACCCATTCCTGCACTTCCAAGGTAGATGAGATCAGGTTCTGCGGGATTAACAGCTGAATAGCAGTATGAAGTTGCAAGGCCGGCTTTATGGATTAGAGACCACTCTTTTTTTGTTGGGTCGAGAGTAAACAGCCCGCTGCCGCCCTGAAAGAGTGAATCATATTTATCGACCTGGCAGCCGCTGAACTCCTGAGCCTGAGCAGAGATCATTATATTTGAATCGGCGGCCATTTCGAGACCATCATAGGTATGTCGGCTGCCTGCATAAATCTTACCATTGTAGCGGACTCCACCAAGTTTCTGGCCTGCTGAATCGAAAAGGGCAGTTTGGGCGTTGTACAGATTTTTGCATGAAGCTATGCTGTCTATATTAATCATAAAACTCCACTTCAATGTGGAAAAATCAAATTCAGCTACATTTGTAGGGAATTGGGCAGTTGCATGTCCACCACCGAAAGCAATGATTTTATGGTCAAATCTGTTATATACCATTCCACTGAAGTCGAGTATGTTGTTTGCTGCCAGAGTTTTAGTGAATAGTGTAGAGTTTTGAATGTCCAAATAAGAGGAGTCTTTCATCGCCTTAAGTGCTTCATTTGTTGGAAACGCGGTTAGTAATCCAGCTGAAATTAAAATTGTTAAACATTGTTTTTTCATTGTTTTTCCTTTGTTTTAATGAAATTATATCCAATGTTGGTGGAAAAAACTATAACTTTCAAAAAATCACAACAAAAATCGAAAAGGAGCTAAAATTAGAAAAAAGAACGATAGTCTAAAAGGCCATGTTATGGTAATATTTAGTTGAGAGGTAACATATGAACTGTTTTAAATATTGCTACTTATTGTTGGCTGTTTCGATTGGTGCGGTACCAGTGTTTATTTCTGAGCCTGTCTTTAATGCAGGAGCAGGTTCTGACTATACAATAAAATTCACTCTTTCAGAAGAGACAGATGTTGAAATTGCAGTCATTGATTCAATAAGTTCAAAGATTGTCAGACATCTGGCAGCAGGCAGGTTAGGTTTGCGAGCTCCATATCCGTTACAAGCCAACTCTTTATCCCAGACAATAACATGGGATGGACGTGATGACAACGGTAGATCTGTTGGATCCGGTATAAAGCCATTAGTCCGGGTTCGTTGCGGTATGGTGTATAAATTGGCAAATGTTGTTGATGCCAGTCCTCATCTTTATTCTGTTACACTTACCGGACTGCACCTTGATCCGGATGGCTCCCTGTACACCTTTGGAAATAGCGGATTGTATAATGGTGAGTTTGGAAATGCTACAAACAAGCTCAGAAAGTTCGATAAAAATGGAAATTATTTAAAAACGATCTTTCCGCCACCTGCAGGCTCGGCCGCATCAGTCACAGGTTCTGTTGGAGCAGTTTTGTATGGGGTTAATTCCTTTAGGTTACGAACCTGGATGTCGGCGGGGCCTGGGCTGGGTGATCCTTTGAATCCGATTTCAGGGCAGACGAATATACTGTGTCCATTTAAGGTTGATGGGAAGTTGATGGTTGTAAATATTCCTGGAAGCTACAATAATTCACTTAATTTTGCTCTGGTTTCGCCTGTTGATGGTTCCATGTCGGTTGCACCGCTTATTACTTCACCAGCACTTCCAATGATTCATGATTACAATGGTCCATGGAGTGGAGGGCCAATTTTTCTCTCGATGTGGCCTGACGGAAAGAGTCTGTTGTTAACAGCATTTTATCAATCGAATGTCTCTTCAACAATAGGATGGTTTCCTGCAGATACTGGATTCTGGAGAGATGGGCGGGCTTATAGAATAGATATTAAAACAGGAGTAGCTACCCCTTTCATATCATTGGATCCTGCTGAATTACCAAAGAACGATTCCAGTCGTAAGGCGATAATTGGTCCTAAGTGGGCGGGTTCCAGCCACTTAAATAGGATGGCTGTTTTTCATGGTACAGCGTTTGACGACTCAGGACATGTTTTCATATGCGATCGGTTGAATCAAAGGATTTCTGTTTATGATACTACGGGCCTGTTTCTGTCATCATTTAAAGTTGCCGATCCTGATGTTATAGTTTTTGATCGTGCAACCGGGGCTCTCTATATTTTAGCAAGAAACATCACCAGTTATGGAGGTGGGTTTATCCATCTATATAAATATTCCAGCTGGAGAAATCCGCGACTGCTAGCGAGCAGTATGAATATCACTACCGGACTTGGGAGTGCTTCAAGTATAGTTTATCAACCTAGAGCCTCCCTTGTTGTTGATACAAATGTAATGCCAAGAGTATTGTGGGTTGCATCAAAAAGCGGTAGGACAGATGCGCAAAACGGTTTTTGGCGATTTGAGGACAGGAGCGATACAATTGTAAAGACGTTTGCGTCAAGCGACCGTTATGCCGGTGATGTACCGGATCCTGATCGGCTCGCTGTAGATCCGTCAACTGGAACACTGTTTGTACAGCATCCATATACAAATCTGTCAAAAATTGATGATTGGAGTAATCCAAAGTTGCGTCCATGCTCAACAACAGCTGGAACTCGTATTTATGCTGCAGATATGCAGGTATCGCAGGCTGGATACCTTTATCTTAGGCAGCAGCCTAATGGCGTACGTAATGCCTATCCGGTTCTGGATAGGTGGACATTAGGGAAAAAGCATGCACCTGCCCCCTATAATGAACGTGGAACGAATGTTGTGACAAGTTCTCTGATAGAGCATTTTTCCAATGGTGTTGCCGCACACGGGCTTGATATTTATCGAGATAGCATTATTGCTGTTATGCATCGCCCATTCAGTGGAAAATACTATGTGCAGATGTTTGATACCTCTGGAAAATTGCTGGAGGATAGTCTTGTAAGTATGAATGGTCAGTGTGGTGGAGTGCAGTTTGATAAAAAGGGAAATCTTTATGTAGGTGCATTGAGTTGGGCCGACAGCCATGTTGTTGAAGAGGGGTTCTCCGATGACTGGGGGTATAGGCATTATGTTGGCACAGTAATTAAGTATGATAGAATGCAACACGGAAGCTTTTCACCGGCTACCTTTTCGCTCTTCACCGGAACACCAAGACAGGTTAAACCGCAGGGGGCCGTTGGTGTTTATGCAAATGCTCCGGTTGCTCCAATTAGCGGACGAGATCGGGATAATCAGTGTGTTTGCAGGGTTCCGCGCTTTATGGTTGATCCTTATGGAAGAATATTCAGCGCAAACGCGGTTACAGGAAAAATATCTGTAGTTGATAATAATGATAATATTATATGTCGATTTGGCGATTATGGAAACAATGATTCTTATGGTGCTGATAGTCCGGTTCCTGAACCGGTTGTTCCTTTGATGTGGCCAACCTCAGTTGTGGCAGATGACGATTTCATTTATGTTGCAGATCCGGGAAATTCACGTATTGTTAGAGTCAGGATGGATTATTTGCTTAACAGTCAGCCAGGTTTCAGCGCTGTTCAAAAAAAAGGGGTTGAGCCGGAACAGCCAGTATTAAGCGGAAATCCTAATCCATTTAATCCCACTGTGACAATAACATATAGTGTGAGCGGTGAAAAAGTTCATCTGGGAGTCTATGATCTTGAAGGTAAACTTGTGGCTGTTCTTGCAGATGGTATTATAGGATCAAAATCATTAAGCAAATACAATGTAATATGGAACGGTAGAACTGTTAATGGAATGGAATGTGCATCAGGAATATATTTTGCAAGATTGAAAACAGGAAGTGTAGTGAAAGCAATGAAGCTTATATTGAATAGATAATATTACAGTTTACAGATGGAGGCATCATGAAGGTGAAAATTATTTTATTGCTATTCTTGGGCGTGTATATAAATGCCGCTGTTACGTTTGTTAAAGAGCCCTCTTTGAAGAAGATTTCTGCGACTGAATGGCATATTGAATTCGAACTTAGTGAAGCAACAGATGTTGCCATATCAATAATAAATTCCGGCAATTCCCAGGTAATAAGAAATATTGCAGGTGGAGTATTGGGGGCTAATCCGCCACTACCATTACAGGCAAATAGTCTGCGTCAGCTACTTACGTGGAACGGCAGAAATAATTTTGGCGAACTTGTAAGTCTGCCTGACTCGCTTATTTCGCTTCGTGTCAGAGCTGGAATGACTCTTAAAATGAATGCGCTGATTGAAAATGACTATTATATGTTCGCTGCTCTTAACGGAATAAAAGCCTTGCCTGATGGATCTTTTATTCTTGCTGCCGGTACAATGCCAACCATGGGGGCAGGAGGTTACAGTGGTAAAGGAATGGCTTTAAGGAAATATGATGCAGCAGGAAAGTACAATAATACCATTTTCCCGCCACCGGCGAATCTAAATTCTTCTGATGTTGCTGGATACAGTCCTGTAAGTTTTCTTGACAGAAGTTGGAGTTTAAAGACAAAAATACCAACACTTGGAATACAGTCATTTTCTGTGGCCGCCTCGTCTGATGATAAGGTTGGTGATTATCAACTTATTGGGTCGGGTGACACCTCCGAAGTCCTGATTGCTGATAAAACAACTATACAGACACTGTTCACAAACGGGGCTGCACTGCCTCCGCTTGCAATAACCCCTCAAATTGTTAAATCAGTTGGCGGGCCCTGTTATTATACTGCCTCGCACAACTCACGCTATATTTACGTTTCAGGTCGATACACCTATTCGGGAACTTTTTCGGCACCGGTACTGGCCGATACAGGTTTCTGGAAAGATGGTCAGGTGTTAAAGGTTGATAAATTGACAGGAGTTGCAACGCCTTGGCTCTCTCTGGCTGGAGTACCTCTGACAATGGCGGCCAGGGCTGCAAAAATCGGCTCTTCTCCATTTTTTAGTGCCATACACGGAGTAGATATCGATGACAGCGGTCATGTGTTTGTATGTGATCGGCTGAATGGAAGAATAGCAGTTTATGATACAAATGCAGTGCTTATAGACTCGGTTCAGGTTGATTTCCCAGAAGCGGTGCAAGTGAACAGAAAAACAGGCGCATTATATGTGGTGACAAGAAGCGATTTGTCAACTTATAATAATGTTTATCTGAAAAGATTTGCTACCTGGAAAAATAGTCCGGTATCTGCTGAGTCGATAATAATTGCTTCCTCTGTTAAGTCTCACAACAACAGAGCTTTTATTTCTATTGTCAATAAGGGGGCAACTCAGGAAATTATGGTGGGTACGACAGGAGGTCTCTGGCTTTCAAATGGAACATCAGAATTAGTACTGAAAATATTTACTGATGCAGCTGGTGTTCTGACATATGTTAAAGACTTTATGACACCAGCGAAGCCGTATGAACTTGTCAATTTTCATAGAGTTGCAGTAGATCGTACTACAGAGGTTCTGTATATTCAGGATGGACAAACCGGAATTTATAAGATTGATGACTGGAATAATCCGAAAGTTGTAAGGTGCTCCACTTCATTAAAAAAGCCATTGCTGGCTGATGATATGGCCGTTTCGCCTCGTGGAGTACTGTATGTCCATGAACCACGTACATCCGGCACTACAACATATTTTGACGGGCCGGTAAAAAGATATTCGCAGGGAAAATACCTGACGCCTTTACCGTACGCAAATACAGCAGATAACATTGTTACTCCATATTATGCCCTTAATGATGTTGGAAATCCAACTTTGGGCATGGATGTGTCGCCGGTTGACAATAGTGTTGTTTGCATGTATCGTACTTTAAAAATGACACCTCCTAAAATTATGGCCTTTGCTGATTCCGGCTCTAAAGACACACTCAAAGGTCTTTTACTTGCCAATCAGCTTACAACGAATAGCGGAGGAATGAAAGTTGATCTTGAAGGCAATATCTATTTCGGAGTAAGAACTAGATCGATTGATCATGTAATTCCTGACGGGTATGTTGACGATCCGGCTTATGTTGCAGTAGGTGCTGTTGTTAAATATAAGGCGGGAACGTTGGTACCTGACATGAGTCCGCTTAACAAGATACATTCTCAGTATTTTTATCAGCCTCTGACCGGCTCGGAAAGGGTGTATAAAGAGGGTTATGGTGCATTTGGTATCTCCATGAATATTTCAAATAACTGCATTTGTAGAATTCCCCGTTTTGAACTTGACTACTACGGCAGATTGTTTATTCCTAACTCGATTACAAAGCGTGTTGCTGTTGTTGATAATAATGGAAACATGATTGTTGAGTTTGGCGGTTATGGTAATGTTGATTCGAGAGGAGGGCTCGTAGGTCCTGGACAAACGGTATCCAGTCCGGACTTTCCATTAATGTATCCTATTGGAACAGCAGCTTCCGATGAATACATTTATGTTGCAGATATGACAAACTTCAGATTGATGAGAATTAAAATGAATTATAATCTGGATGTTGTGTCCTCTTCTACAGGTGGAAATACATCCACAGCAGGATATTTCAGTCAAAACTCTGATAAACTTCAGGCATCTTTATTTCCCAATCCGTTTAATCCAGTTACTGTAATCAATGTTACCTCAAAACAGCAAGCAGGTATAGATATTAAGATATACGATTGCAGAGGAATTTGTGTTAAAACACTTGCTGGTAATACTGATAAGAGCGGAAGATTAAAAATCAATTGGAATGGTACAAACGATAAAGGACGCACGATCTCTTCGGGGATTTACACAGTATACATAAAGGCAGGTAATCAGAAAAGTGCGATGAAGGTTATATATTCGCGCTAACGCATGGGAATGGTTAGAGTTTGCTGAACTGTTTTGGGTTCATACCTGTATGTTTGCGAAAGACCTTCGTAAAGTGAGAAGGGCTTGAAAATCCAACCTTGTACATGACTTCGGTTACGTTCATGTCTGTTTTTTCGAATAGCTCCTTCGCCTTGTCCATCTTGGCATCCAGTATCAGTTGCTTAAGTGTTTTACCATTGACTTTCTTTACAAGTAAATATAGATTGCCGTGGCTGATTCCAAGAGAATCTTCAATAAAACCGATTTTAAGATCTTTGTCAGAGTTATCCTTTAAAAAGGTTTGCAGCTTGCTGAAAAGTTCCCTATCATAAGAGCTTACCTGTGGAGCCGGCACTTCGAGGCGAGTCGTAGTTTTCTTTTTTACTGTAATAATGATTACTATGAGCAGCATTGATCCAAGAATCCAGACTATGTAATTGGTTCTTGATTTCTTTTGGGTTGAATTTCCCAGTAGCGTCAGATCGAAGGTAGACATGTAAACTGGTGAAAAGTCGCCGGATCGATCAAATGCAACACAACGGAAAGACCAGAGGCCTGGTGAACCTGATTTGATTTTTACTCTGAATCTGGCTGACGAGTCTTTGTCGTTTATATGATAAGTGTCTTTTCTGAAATCGATATAAGAGCCAACAGTATCAATAAGCCTCTGTGACTTGAATTTGCCCTCAATATTTTTCTCAAAAGCCTTGTCCGGATAAAATGAAAAGTTATAAATGTAGCTAGAGTTTGACAAGAAACAACCGCCTTTGTTCGATGGCGATCCCAAAGTATAGTCTTCCGAATTTACCCACCCCAGAAAAATTGCTCTTTCGTTAAACCCTTTTGGAAATGAAGCTTTAACAACAAGATCATACCATCTGTCCACGATCAGGCTCTTAACCGGCCTATTGTCTTCTGTGTCATGAAATGCTGCGGACAAGATAATTGGGTGCATGGTTGAATCATCTTCTAATCTTTCAATTGGTACAGGATTGCTCCAATCGCTCATGACCCCCTGTTTTGTATAGTAACGCAATCTGTAAATCCATCCTGAGTTTTTATCGAGTCTGATTTGTATGATTGTAGAATCATTATTAGCAGAGTCAATACCGCTGTCGTAAATAGGCAGTGACCAGCTGCTTGTAGAGTCAGCTTTTTTAATTTGAATTCTTGAATAGTAGCGATTCCCCGTTGTTAGATAGTTAATTATTACAGAACCGTTATTTTTGATAATACCTTTACGTAATGAAGAAGGTTTAAGTGGAGGCATTCCGATAATGCGGTTGCCAAAAGCTATGCTGCTTATTTTGATATCACCCTTTATATCAAATCCTGTTTCAGTGTTGCCTAGTCGGCATATGAAATGTGATATCCTCTTTCCTTGATTTTTATTTGGCAGCTGAATTTCCTTGTCGTTGACAAATAACCTCACCATTTGGAGTGTGCTGTCCATTGTAAGAATTGAAGATATCTCTATACAATAAAGTGAATCTTTATGGAGTTCGTGTAAAATATGTCGATTAGCTTTACCATCTTTGGCTATAAAAGGGGTGTATAGATACCAATTGCCACTTTTATTCAAAATGCTCAGATTTAGAAAGGATTCAATGAATGGTTTTTCGAGGCCATCATCGCTGATAATTGAAAACAGGCTGAATCGGGGATCCCCCATAGTTTTGTTATAAGGCAGAGGAGGACCAGCGAACAAAGAATCGAAACTAAAAACAAATCTGAATGACATAAAGGTATCAATTTCAAACTCTCTCTTCCAGGAAATAAAACTGATAGTGTCTGATTCATTTGTAAAATGAATTCTATGTGTGTCGGTCTTGGCCATTTTTTCGATTGTAAGTGTTTTGTTAAAAGAATCGCTTTTTAGTACCCCAAGTCCTCTGTCAGGAGGAAATGTAGAGATGAAAGCATTGGCACAGTAAATCCAAACAAAGATGAACGCAGACAAAATTCTCATAAAAATCACTAAAAAAATTGAAAAACAACTAAAAAACCATGGAATCTTTATAGCAATAAGATAGCACTTTTCATAGATAACATGGTAAGGAGAAAACAATGATGATTAAACTGATTTGTCTGCTTTTAGTGGTTGTAGTTGGTGTTCATGCATATGATGTTCCATGTCCCTACAAGAAAGAGGACTTTCCCGTTATAATTGGTGAAGCTAATTTCAGAATGCCGATAAAGTCTGATTCAACAGTAATTATTCATCCTGCATCATGCAGACGGGAGGCCGAGGAATTCAGGGAATCGATAAAGAAACGGTGTAATGTTGAGCTGCAATTAATAGAAGGCGCAAGCGCAGTTCAGCGTGAAATATTTAATGACCGTCATATGATTGTTATCGGTAATCTTATGAATAATCCTATTATGACGAAACTGTATATGAAAAGAACGGCATTTTACGATGCTGATTTTCCTGGGGTTGGCGGATATGCTATACATACGGCTCCCTCGCCCTATAATAGCCATTTAAAGGTTTTAATGGTTGGATTCAGTCGCGATAAGGATTGTTCGTCTGCTCTTGAAATAGCTCTATCAGCGCTTCCTATAGGAAAGAATGAAACAGGTGCAATTAGGTTACTAAAAAGCAGCATTCAGTTCAGTGTTTATCATCCCGATTCAATTGTCTCGTCATTCAAATTAAGCATAATGAATCCTGAAGGTGTTATGCCTCCATATGGACTCGTTGGTGATTGCGGATTAACTTATATGCTGACAGGGAATTCAAGTGCCGCACGATCTATGGTTAGAGGTTTTGAGCTTCTTCTGGAGAGGGCACAGAAGACAGGAGATTGGGTTCCTGAAAGATGGACATTTGCCTATTTTGATCTTTCAAGAATAATTCTAACATGGATGAATGTCGAGGAGGATTCTGTATTTACAAAAAAAGATCGAGAGACAGTTAGCAGAGTGCTTTGGGGGCTTGGAAGATTCGTAACAACAGGGCCGGAGTATTTAAAGCCGGAATGGGTTCCGGAGGGAGATGCAAGACAAAATCACCCTCTTTTTCTTGCTTTTTCGCAATATATGGTAAGGAGTTACTTTAAAAGCCGTTTTAACAGGGAGGAATTCGACTTTACGATACCTGTTTATACCTCTGCTTTTGCCGGGCAGGAACTGCATTATCTACCCAATGATAATGCATATGGATATCTGGTTATGGGCACAACCTATTCCGCAGCATATTTTCTGCATAATGAGAACCGGAGATTTATTGACATTGGCGTTAAAGCCAAATCTGCAGATGGACTCATCGCTGCTACTGACAATTTGCGACAGATGGTAACATTTGGTGACATCGGTAATTACTACAGCCGTGAAAAAGCGACGGTAATGACACTTAATGAACGTACAATCGCCATGGCTGCATGGGGCAGCGGTGACGGCGCCTATCAGTGGGTCTACAGATGGATAACAGATGGTTTAAGTCCTCTCGAAACTAGGGGGCTGGCTTTAGGTGCTTATGTGGCTGATGTTGCACCTGTTAAACCAAATCGTTTTACCGGTGTTTTTTGTGTCACTGCAGATACCGGAGTTGTCAGATGGGCAGCATCCCGTTCGTCATCGCCGGAGGATATCGGTGATCCCAATAAGGTTTATCTCGATAAAATGTCAATGCGTGCCTCTTTTGATGCCGATGCAGAATATCTTATGATGAGTGGAATTTCAACTCTTGCGCACACACATTATGATGGCAATACCATAAACAGACTTACATGGAAGAAGAGAATATGGCTCTTTGATATGGATCAGTTTCGTCCGCATGTTAGAAATCATAATGGGCTGGTAGTCGCATATAACGGTGAGTCCGGTGATGTTCCTTCGCTTACCGAGCTTGTTTATTCCCGCGATACAGATAGTGTTGGTGTGTCAGCAACAAAACTTAACAACTATGGAAATGCTGACTGGACTCGATATCTTTTGTGGCGAAAAGGAAATTTCTTTGTCGTCATTGATAGAGTGGAAGCAAAAAAGGGAGGCTCCTATCGTTTTGACTTGCGCTTCCGTTCCCGGGGTGAGTCGATGCTTAAAGGCGATATGTGGACAGTAAAGCAGGGCGATATGGCACTGAGGTTGTCTGTGGCTGATGGTGCGGAAAGGTATGAAGATTTTGAAGATGATGACGTAAAGAGAAATTGGAAGGATTATCCATATGGTAAACGCACAGAGATTTTACGACGAACTGTAAAGAGAGATTTTTCACCAGGCTCAAAATATGATTTTGCATCTATGCTTACAGTTGAACCAATTACTTCTACAGGAAAACAGCACATTGATTTGGTGTCAGAGGGCACTTATCTTGTGAGTGCAGACTGTGGAGATGGAGTAGTATTGCTTAAGGGGGGAAACAAACCGCCAAATCTACCTAAACTTGATGCTGATATAGTTTATATAGATAGAAGAGGTGTGTTTATTGCTCCTGATAATGGCCAATATGTCAACTTGCCTGATTCTGTCATTAAGTCAATTATTGCATGGGCTAAAGGGCAAGCCGCAAATCCAAAACCTGCTAAAGAAAGAACGTTTGTTGATTTTGGCTTCTTTCCTGTAAATAGTTTTAAGATACCATATGTTTCCACTGTGAGTGCTGCTTTTGAAGGTGGTGTTGTTATCGGCGGAACAGGTGGTGAAGTATCTGTTCTTCGTGGAGACTCGCTTGCGCTGCTGACAACTGTTCCCGGCGGAAGTGAGATCGGTTTTGTAAATAGCGTTGAGCTCAACGGTAAAGCAGGAAAAGAGCTGATTGTATCGACTCTTATTTCTTCCGTTCAGGAAACCGGTAAATCTGGTAAGAAAGATATCTCCGACGTTACCAGCATATCTGGGAAAAATAGAGGTGCTAATGTTTTTTGCTTTGAAAATACCGGAAAAATATTGTGGAAGCAGGAAATACTTCCCAATTATGACAACGCACTTGTAACATTTGCAGATGTAATACCTTCTAAAACCGGTTCTGCTGAAGCTCTTGTTCTGGCAACAAATGGATGGAAGATGTTCGGACTTAATCCTGTAAACGGAGCAGTTTTATTCTCGCCATTTGTTAAATATCACCGGCTGACCGGTTTAGGGATTCTCACAGAAAACGGCAGATCCCTGATTGTTCCGGGAACAGAGTATATCACTCCTATAAGCGTGTTTGATTCAAAGGGGAAAGAACTTTGGCATTCATGGGAACAGATGGGAAGTGAAAGCAAATGTAAGACCGAGTATATGGGTTACCATCTTTCAGGAATTGGCTTCATAGATGTAAACATGGACAAGAAAAAGGAGATAGTGTTCTCAACAAAGAATGATCGTGTCTACGCAGTGTCAGCCGAGCATGGTGATCTGCTATGGCAGACCAATGTCGGTGATGAAGCACTTTCTTTAATAACAATCGACAGATCAAGGAGTGGCAGCGCTGTATCAATTGCGGGAACTTCATCAGGTGATATTGTGCTGCTGGATTGCAACGGCAAACGGCTGAACAGTATATCTCTTGGAAGTCCAGTGCTTTCTCTTTTGAAGGTTGCTTCGCCTAAAATGAACAGAAGTGATATTGCTGTTCTACTTGGAAATGGGAAATTGCTGATTGTTGATGATTTGCTCAAAATTCGTGCTCAGTTTTCAGAAGCTGGTTTTCCTGTTAAAAGGATTTATCAAATTGATTCGAAGGAGGGTGAAGTGCGGTTGGCTCTGGTTGGAGAACGCAACATAAAATATATCAGACACACTCCTTCTATAAGGTGGGAAACGAGATATTACTAAAGTTATGTGCTAAACCCGATCAGATTAAGGGGAACTAAATACTTATGAATGTTTTTCCAGTATCCTAAGGACGTTATGATGAAGATTATAATCTGCTGTGGTCACATAAATATATATCTGGATTAATACCATCTATATTTGCATAAAAGTATTTTAATAATCAAACTGTAAAACTCAATTAAACAGTACTGATCTGCAACATAAAGTTAAATAGGTGGGAGGTTTAAGATGGAGCGGGTTAGAAGTACAAAATACCTTGAAGAATTTAGAAATTTAGTTGTCATGGAACCA
>JAEUSG010000492.1 GCA_016788315.1 Fibrobacterota bacterium
AAGGAGGAGTGAAGTATGTTCAGTGAGATACCTGATTCGATTCTGAAAAGAATGAAGTATCTGGAGAATAATGATAAAAAAGATCGGGAGGATGGTACAGAAAGATTGAAGCGTCTTCGTCAGATACCTCCAGAAACCGGTAAATTTATCGCCCTTCTCGCTGCAAATTGTCCAAAAGGGGAATGCTTGGAAATTGGTACGAGCGGCGGGTATTCTGCTCTTTGGCTTTCGCTGGCTATGAAGGAGCGGAATAGCCAACTTATCACATATGAGATTCTTCCGGAAAAGGTTGCTATTGCCCGCGAAACTTTCGCTATTCCAGAGGTCTCGCCATGGGTAAAACTTGTTGATGCAGATTTTCTTGCGGCTCCGGATACGGCCGCATCAATTGCTTTTTGCTTTATCGATTGCGAAAAACATCTTTATGAAGCCTGTTTTGATAGAGTGGCTCCTAAAATGGTAAGTGGTGGTATGATAGTAGCTGATAATGCAATTAATCACTATGAACATTTGAAGGGTATGATGAATAAGGCTGAAAATGATCCTAGGTTTGATTGTCTGACAGTTCCAATTTGTAAGGGTGAGTTTGTCTGTAGAAGGAAATGAGTGAGGTGTTTTGTATTCCGTATTCCGGAATGTGGAATATTTGTTCCGTATTCCGGAATGAATAATGTATATTACAGGCAATAAAGGAAATATGTGAAGTCACAAGAATTATTTGTTGCACTTAAACTTCTGGCATATGGGCGGAAGCCGTGGATTTACGAAGAAATTGCCCAGAGTTTAAAGATAGGTGTTGCAAGTCTTCATAGGTCGGTTAAGGCACTTGCTTACGCTGACCTGTTTAATATCGAATATATGTGCATCAACTGCGCCGCTTTCGAGGAATTTCTTCTTCATGGTGTCAAATATGTTTTTCCCGCAAAACCTGGCGCTATTGTACGTGGTATGCCGACTGCCCATTCGGCTCCTGCATTCAAATCAATATTTAAGGCATCCACGCAAGATTTCTATGTTTGGCCTCATAATAATTTCGATAACAAAGGTGTTTCAGTTGAGCCATTATATTCATCGGCTCCTGAGGCATCTTTAAATGATCCGAAGCTGTATAGCTTACTAGCGTGCATTGATATATTGAGAATAGGTAAGGCAAGGGAAAAAGTCATAGCTATAAACCTGCTCAAAAAGATTTTTACTGAATATGACCAGCGACCTTGAAACATCTGATTTGGAAGATGTTGCTATTGCCCTGGGAAAGCTGAACAGTGAAGTTGTATTCGTCGGTGGAATGGTATGTCAGTTTTATGCACAGTCCAAAGCTGCTCCTGCCTTTCGTCCTACCGATGACATTGATTGCGTCATAGAAATTCATACCCATAAGGAATATGCCGCTCTTGAACAACAGTTGCGCGGATTGGGATTTACTCATGACACAAGGCAGGGAGCTCCAGTCTGCAGAAAAATTTTCAAAAATATCAAAGTAGATTTCATGCCGTCTGATGAAAAAGTAATTGGATTCACCAATAAATGGTTTCAGGTAGGACTGAAACACACTATTGAAATTGGATTAACGAGGAAAATAAAAATCCGCATTCTTGAACTGCCCTACTTTCTGGCCACAAAATTTGAGGCGCTTTTCGATAGGGGGCAAGGAGATCTCTACTCTCACGACTTCGAGGATATTGTGAATGTTCTGGCTTATAGGAAGTCATTCGAAGATTTTGAGATCCTTCCTTCTATACTTAAAAAAGCACTAAAAGAATGGGCGACAGCAATTATCGCCAATCGGGGTATTCTAGAAATTGTGAAAGCTCATCTTCCCAGTTATGAATCCTATCAGCTTGCAGAAAAAGTTCTATCTGTTTTTCAAAAAATGTCAAAATATGAACCATGAACAATCCAACCGGAAAGAATGAGCTTGTCTGCAGAAGGAAATGAGTGATTAATCAGGCTTTTGACTGTCGTGGTCTACCCAAAATAAGCCGCTTCTGCTCTTTTTTCTCGATGAATGACTTCGCAACATGAATCGGTTCACGGGTCCAGGGATTTTTTTCTGTAAAGTACATACAGGTTGATAATGTTCCTGGAGTTGGTGTAAATACCTGAAATGACTCTGCGTTTTCTAGCCGTTTCATATATTCAGCCAGCTCATTTCCTTCCTTCATGCCAGATCCAGGGTGTGAAGTCATGAAATAGAAGGATAGTTTTCGTTTCGTTCCTGTTTTCTTATACATCTTCAGGAATTCGGATAAATTACCTTTGTCTTTGTTCATGAGCTTCAGAACAGAACGGTTGACATGCTCAGGTGCAATCCGCAATGTGTCTATTAAGTGATGCTCAGTTACCTCTTTTATAAACTCCTCATCGGCAAGATCAAAGCGGACACCGCTGCGTATTATAATTTTCTTAATTCCTGGGATTTTTCTCGCCTGCCGGAGGAGATTTATATACCTTTTACTGCTGCTCTCTTTGGGACAACGCGGACAGTCAAGGCATGATCTGTTGCTGCATTTCCCGCAATCCATACCATACATGTTTGCAGATGCTCCTCCGAAATCATCAATGTTTCCTGTAAAATGGTCCATCTTTGTAATGGCTCTTAGTTCCCGTAAAATTGATGCCTCAGAACGCGAAACAATTCTATTCCCCTGCGTATGGGTCAGTGAACAGAAACTGCATTCACCAACACAACCGCGATGTGTAACAATGCTGAATGTAAATCCCTGCAGCGATGGATCTTTTACTTTGCGGGTGAAAGGGAGTTCATAATACTCATCAAGGTCAGCAGAGGTGTATGTTGGTGCTGGAGTCTGGATGATATAGCGGTTGTCAATTTTCTGCGCCAGCCATTTATGCGGTGTACACGCAAGCTGGAAGTCGATAAAACGATCTTTGTCTGCTTTAATCTCCTCAAAAGAGGGCAGTTCCGTAGCAGCGGCGGGTATTTCCGGTGCGATAATGCATGTGCCCTCAATGTCGTCAAGTTCGTCACCGTTATTTATCCGCTCAGCAATTTCAATAACCTGCTTTTCGCCATTGCCATAAACCAGAATGTCCGCTCTGGCATCAAACAGAATTGGCCGGCGCAACGCATTATCCCAATAATCGTAATGAACAAAACGGCGCATTGTAGCTTCAACACCGCCAATTACAATTGGGGTGCCTTTGAATTTTGTTTTTATCCAGTTGCAGTAAACAATGACCGCTCTGTTTGGAATAAGCTCATCTTTTGCCTGAAAATTGGGGTCAGCATGACGATCTTTTTTGAGAGGGGTAAAGTTCCGCAGCATAGAGTCAATACTACCGGAAGTTACACCAAAATAGAGGCGGGGGGCACCCAGTTTCACAATATCTGCATCACTTTTCGGCATCTCAATA
>JAEUSG010000531.1 GCA_016788315.1 Fibrobacterota bacterium
CTGTCTTTCAACAAGTTCAGGATATGCAGCACCCATCCGGTCAACTACTACTGATGAAAGTTCGTGCAGAAAAGGGCCTTTGAATCCAAGTTTCTTGCCGTAACGGTATGCTCGTCTAAGGAGTCGGCGCATGACATATCCGCGGCCTTCATTGCTGGGCAGTGCACCGTCGGCGATAGCAATTGAGAGCGCTCTTATGTGGTCTGCAATTACTCTGAAAGGCATTCCGTCAGCGTCGCCCGTATAAGTTCTGCCGGACATCTTCGCAATTCTGTCAATTATTGGTGAAAATGCATCGGTATCGTAGTTACTTGATTTGTTCTGCATGATTGCTGTAATGCGTTCAAGCCCCATGCCGGTATCAACATGTTTTGCAGCAAGCTCAGAAAGTGATCCGTCTGCGTTTCTGTTATACTGTATAAATACAAGGTTCCAGAATTCCATGAAACGGCCGCAATTACAAGCTACATTGCATGATGGGCCGCAGGAGAGTTCTTCTCCCTTGTCGATATATATTTCTGAGCATGGACCGCATGGGCCGGTCTCACCCATCTCCCAGAAGTTTTCGTCTTCCAGTCGTACAATGTGCGAATGGTCTATGTTTGTCTGCTCTTTCCAAAGAAGTTCAGCTTCATCGTCGGTTGTATAAATTGTGGCATAAAGCTTCTCTTTAGGGATTTTCCATACCTTTGTAATGAGTTCCCATGCCCAACCGATAGCTTCACGTTTATAGTAGTCGCCGAAAGACCAGTTGCCAAGCATTTCGAAGAGGGTGTGATGTGTTCCATCGCGGCCAACCTCTTCCAAATCATTATGCTTTCCGGAAACGCGCATGCATTTCTGAGAATTCACCGCTCTTTTCAGGTTCTGCTCGTTGCTTACGCCAAGAAAGATGTTTTTAAATTGGTTCATTCCTGCATTGGTGAACAGGAGTGACGGGTCTTCTTTCGGGAAGATAGGAGCCGATTTCACGAAAGTGTGGTTTTTTGCCGAGAAAAACTCGATAAAGCTGCTGCGTATTTCATTTGATTTCATAATCCTGTTAAAATAAAAATTTGAATCACCTTATAACAATTGAGTTTTATAATTTGTTATTATATTATCATTGGACATTGTGTTAATATGTGAACGATTTGATTGTATTTTGCTCGAGTGAACACTTTGTTTAGTTTTTGTAGTCTTGTAACCCCTTGATAAATATGGTTCGGCTTTATGGCATTGAAGTTGTTTAGGTTTATTCAAAACAAAGAAAGGATGGAAATAAATGAGTTCACTAGTAGTTTATGCAGACAATGCTTCGTTCAAAAAAGAGGTCGTTGATTCTGATGTTCCTGTGCTGGTTGATTTTTGGGCAGAATGGTGCGGTCCGTGCAGAATGCTTCTCCCTACGATTGATAAACTTGCCGAAGGATTTAAGGGGCGTGCTAAAATTGTTAAATTGAACACCGATGAATCTCCGGAGGTTGCAGGTCAGTATCAGATTTCAGCTATACCAACAGTAATTCTATTTAACAAGGGTAAAGTAGTAAATCAGTTCGTTGGGGTTCAGCCATATGAAGTTTATGCAGCTGAAATTGAGAAAAACCTGAAATAAAAGCTAAGGGGGATAAAATGAAAGTATCAGCGGAAGCGGATAAAAAACTGAAGAGCATGATGGCATTACCTGAAAACAGCGGGAAAGAGGCAAGAGTTGTCGTTTCCGGTTTCAGCTGCTGCGGACCAAAGTTTGCAATCGTATTTGAGCCAAAAACTGCTAACGACATCGAAGTAAAACAGACAGGCTACTCCATAATATACGAGAAGCGAATATCTGGATTTATGGATGATGCATCAGTTGAATTCAAGGAAACATGGTCGGGCGAGCCTGCTTTTACTGTTGAAGTTCAAGAACAGGGCGGAAGCTGCTGCGGATAAATGCTGGAACATGACAAGCTATATATTTTAGTTTGTAGGTCGGTGTTATAAATATGGAGGCAGCTAAAAATGGCAGCGGTTTTTAATTTTCAGGAAGTTTACGAAATAGGCATTCAGATCGAGCAGAATGGTTTGGCCTTTTACAGACACTTTTCTTCAAAGGCAAAGGACGACAAGGCAAAAAAAGTCTTGCGAGAACTAGCACTTTGGGAAGAGAAACATTTCGAACTGTTTACAAAGTTGCGTAATGAAGAGGCAGTAAAACTTTCCGGAGTGGAACCCATTGATCAAAATGGTGAAGCCGCTGCATACCTCCGTTCTCTGGCCGATTCACATGTGTTTTTAAGGTCATTCGATCTTGACGACATGTCAAGAGAGCTGCACTCCGATAAATTAGTTCTTCAAAAAGCACTCCATTTCGAAAAGGATTCTGTAAAACTCTATGAATCACTTCTGGACAATATGCCAGATGAGTTTGGCAAAGAGGCAGTTAGAAGGCTTGCAGAAGAGGAAATTAAGCATGTTGAGATGATCACTCATGAGCTGGCTTCATTATAAAAAGCAAAAATATTTATCTAATTATCAAGGAGTTGAAAAATGGCGAGTATCAAAGGGACAAAGACAGAGGTAAACTTACTCACCTCATTTGCAGGTGAATCACAGGCACGTAACCGATATTCATACTTTGCAAGTGTCGCAAAAAATGAAGGTTATCCGCAGATTGCCGCAATTTTTGAAGAAACAGCTGACAACGAAAAAGAGCACGCAAAAAGAATGTTCAAATTTCTTGAAGGCGGTATGGTTGAAATCAAAGCTTCATACCCAGCCGGAAAAATTGGAACAACTGAAGAAAATCTTGCTGCTTCAGCTGCAGGCGAGCACGAAGAACATGTTGATATTTATCCTTCATTTGCAAAAACAGCCCGCGAAGAGGGGTTCCCTAAGGTAGCAGAGATGTATGATGCAATAGGTGTAGCAGAAAAACAGCACGAAAAACGTTATAGTGCACTTCTCGCTAACCTTAAGGGCGGCAAACTCACAAAGAGAGATAAACCGGTAGTATGGCGTTGCAGCAACTGCGGATATATTCATGAAGGTGCTGAAGCACTGGATGTCTGTCCGGCATGTACTCATCCAAAAAAGTATTTTGAAATTCTTGCGGAAAACTGGTAGCATTTAAACAAAAAAATCTGGAGAAAAAAGATGAAAAAATATGTATGCGGTGTATGTGGTTATGTTTATGATCCTGTTAAAGGCGATACTGCAAATGGCGTAGCACCTGGAACAGCATTTGAAAGCCTTCCTGCCGACTGGGTTTGCCCGGAGTGCGGTGTAGGCAAGGATGAATTCAGCGCACAGGACTAATCGGCGCAGATGGTAAAGCCTCAGTTTCTTAAACAGAAAAATATGAACAGGGTGCTGGCTTCGCTGGCACCCGTAGTTATTTCTGCTATTTACTTTTTCGGATGGCGTGTTGTTGCTGTTTTGGCAGTAACAGCAGTCGCCGGATTTTTAACAGAGTGGTACATGCAGAGCAAAAAAGGGGGGAAAGTAAGTACCGCCTGTTTTGTTACAACAACACTACTGGCGCTTTCTCTTCCTCCCGCTGTTCCTTTATGGATTGCGGCCGTAGGCTCTGTGATTGCTATCTTTTTTGCAAAAGAGGCATTTGGCGGTTTTGGTAAAAACCCCTTTAATCCAGCTATTGTAGGACGTGCATTTATTTATGTCTCCTTTCCTGTGGAAATGGCCTCACAGTTTTCACCTGCTTATCATGGGTTCCCCGGCGGATTTGCCGCATGGTCGGCGAGTGGCGGAGTCGATGCATTAAGTGCGGCAACCCCGCTGTTCGCATTCCGTAACTTATCATTTTCTACAGATCTCCTACAGCTGTTCACCGGCTCAATTGGCGGAGGTGCAGTTACTGCCGCCGGTTCTATGGGCGAAGTGAGTGCTTTGGTGCTGCTTTTCTCTGCTGTCTATCTAATTGCAACCGGAACTGCCAAATGGCAACTTACCTTTTCAACTCTACTCGGCGCATCAATTCTCTCTTTTATATTGCATAATATTGCAGGAATTGCCGCTGTGCCATCAGTTCCCGCAACACTCTTTTCAGGTGCACTGATGTTTGTTGCCGTATTCATGGTAACAGATCCTGTAAGTGCGCCAAGACAACAGATTTCACAATGGATTTATGGTCTTTTTATTGGTATGATGATAGTTCTGTTCAGATATAAAGCTGCTTTTGTCGGCGGTGCCGCCTTTGCTGTACTGCTTGGAAATATTATTGGGCCATCAATTGATATGTGGATTGCAAAAACGAAAAAAGCAAAAGCATGAATACCAGGAATCCGGTTTACGTAGTCCTGTTCATGATAATATTGATGGTTCTGATTGGACTACTACTTTCAATTATTAATTTTGTAACTAAGCCCACCTTAGCACGAAATGAAGAGCTGCTTAAAAACAGAATTATCTCCCGAGCTTTTGTAATGAAACCGTCTGATGAAAGTGCTGAACAGTACAGAAAATTAGTTACCGACAGTATAAGGTTAGAACCGAATGGTACATACCTGTCAACGGACCGAACAAGGGTAGGTTTTGAGTTTATTGCAAATGGTTTCTGGGATAAAATCAGGGGTGTTATTGTGCTCGATTCTTCGTTGTCAACTATTGTGAATATTCAGTTTCTTGAGCAGCATGAAACGCCGGGACTTGGAGCTAGAATTGAGGAACTTGAATTTACAGATCAGTTCAAAGGGCTCAAAATTGATAAAGCCAACACCTCCAGACAATTAATTCAGATTGGCGGAACAAAGATTGCAGGCAGTAATAACAGAGTGGACGGAATAACAGGTGCTACTCAAACATCACTTGCGCTCATGATTGGACTTAACAATATGTTATCTGAGAAAGTGAAATAAACTTATGGCAGAATCAACAACCGCAATATTTAAGAGGAGTCTTCTTAACGAAAACCCCGTTTTGCGTCAGGTTCTGGGTATATGTTCCGCTCTAGCTGTAACAAATATTTTAACAAACACGCTCTTTATGTGTGCCGGTGTTCTGTTTACAACGGCTATGTCTAATCTTGTGTTGTCGATAATGAGAAATATCATACCGCAGCGAATCAGAATGATAACACAGGTTGCAGTCATATCGGCATTTGTAGTGATTGTTGATGTAGTAATAAAAGCATTAAGTCCGGATGTTCACCGTTTTATTGGGCCTTATGTGGGTCTTATAATTACCAACTGCATAATCATGGGGCGTGCTGAGGCCTTTGCAGCATCTAATACACCGCTCCCATCATTCCTTGATGGCGTGGCCTCCGGTCTCGGCTACAGCCTTGTTCTTATTGTTATTGCTGTAATTCGCGAACCCCTTGGCTTCGGGACTATTTTAGGTATTCCGCTGCCGCTTAGGGAAATATGGTGGCATCAGTGGACTATTATGGTTATGCCTACGAGTGCTTTTTTTCTACTTGCACTTCTTACATGGTACATTCGAAATCTTCTCGATAAAAAGAAAGCGGGTCAGAAATGACAGCATTTCTAATCATTTTCATATCAGCAGCTTTTACCGACAATATGCTGCTTTCCCGTTTTCTTGGAATGTGTTCAGTTATTGGATTGTCAAAGAAGAGCGATACTGCTATCGGTCTTGGTGCCGCTGTAACATTTGTTACTGCTATAACCGCTGCACTTAATTATCTGGTATATAACAAAATTCTTCTGCCTCTTGGGCTTGGTTATCTCTCTTTTATAACATTTATCATTGTTATTGCAGCGACAGTGCAATTTATTGAGATGGTAATCGAAAGAATTTCACCTTCACTTTATGCAACTCTGGGAATATTTCTCCCTCTTATCACTGTAAATTGTGCAATTCTTGGTGTGTCGCTCTTTATGTTGAATAAGCCATATGCTTTTGTTGAGTCTTTTCTGTTTGGTCTTGGCGGCGGGGCCGGCTGGATGTTTGCAATAATGCTGATTAGTGCAATCCGTGAAAGAATAAATGAACAGGCTGTTCCAAAGGGACTTGAAGGGCCTGGTATTACTCTAATAATTATCGGTATTATGGCTCTTGCATTTATCGGTTTTTCAGGGATGATTAGAGCATGACAACGGCAATAATAACAGCAGTACTCTTTCTTGTTATTATGGGTGTACTGTTTGCCGTTCTGCTGGTTATTGCAGAGAAAAAACTTCTTAACTACGGCCCTTGTGATATATCCATAAACGGCGGTGAGAGAAAACTAACTATCAAAGGTGGTGGATCACTTCTTACCGGCCTGCTTGAAAATGAGATATACATACCTTCGGCCTGCGGCGGACGCGGGTCGTGTGCTTATTGTAAAGTTAAGGTGCATGAAGGCGGTGGACCACTCTCTCCGGTAGAAGAGCCCTATCTTTCACCTGAAGAGCGAAAGAATAATGTCCGTCTTTCTTGCCAGGTAAAAATACGAGGGCCTCTTTCAATTGAAATTCCAAAAGAGCTGTTCTCAATTAGGCGCCATAAAGCACGTTTGGTACATAAAAAGCAGCTTACACATGACATCGTCGAATTGAGAATGGAATTTATTTCACCATCATCTATGTCATTTAAAGCTGGTCAGTATGTACAACTGGAATCAAAAGAGTATGCTAAGCAGGATAGGGTAATTAGAGCCTATTCCGTCTCGTCTATGCCATCTGACTCCCGATTCATTGAGCTGGTTGTGCGAAGGGTGCCAAACGGTATCTGCACAACATGGGTTTTCGATCATCTTAAGGAGGGAGAGGAAATTTTTGTAGCAGGCCCATATGGTGAGTTCGCTCTAAGCGATACAGGAGCCCCTGCAATTTTCATTGCAGGCGGCAGCGGTATGGCCCCTTTCTGGGGAATGCTCCGTCATATGCGTGAAGTAAATGATACCAGAAAAGTAACTTATTTCTTCGGTGCTACAGCGCAGCGTGACCTTTTTTATTCGGATGGATTAGCCGCACTCGAAAAAGAACTCTCATCTTTTCGTTACGTTCCATGTCTTTCAGCAGAGCCTGCAGAAAGTAACTGGACAGGTGAAAGAGGACTGGTTACAGCTGTTGCGGCAAAAACAATTCCTGACATGACAGGATATGAAGCATATCTTTGCGGTTCTCCAGGTATGATAGATGCCTGTATAAAAACACTAGGTGAGCATGGCATACCTAAAGAGAAAATTTATTACGATAAATTCTCCTGATGAATTAAACGAGGTATTTTCAATATGAAACTCTCACCGGACGAAAAGGCTAAAATTGACAGGCTGCTCCCATCGAAGTTTTCTGCAGCCGGATTTTTAGGTACAGACACTAGACCTCTTGAGGAAATTATTGCAGATGATCTTGATGTAGTGGCAAAAAGTGGAGTTACTACAGCTGAGCTTTCTGCGCTACTTAAAGATATTCACACTGCTGCGCGAGGAGCATTCGGGGTAGGTACTGTAATTGTGCCTGGAGTAACTGCTGTGCACTACGAATCGCGTGGCAAAATCCCATCTCCTTTTCGTGGCGACGGCGTTTTTGAAAAAGGTGAAACAGTTATTGAGATGGCGGATATCAATCTTACCATTTCAGACTTGTCAATACATCTTATATCCAGACACTCTTTTTTCCAGGGCAAAGGATCTCCATACAGAATTGAACCTGCAAATGCTGTCATCTTATATAAAAAAGTAAAAGGCATAAAATAATGTTCGAAAACCGTAAGTTTACAGGTGTTGGATTGTCCGAAGGAGAGACGGTTGCTCCTATATGTCTTTATGCGCCTGAAAACCATCTTAAGGTGCGTGAAAGGGCTCTTGTAGATGACAGTGAGGTTGATGGTGAAATGGCGCGTCTTGAAAAAACGGTACAAATAGCCGCTGCTGATCTTGATAAGTGGGCTGATGAAGTAACTGAAAAAATAGGCAAAGCGGAATCGGGAATCTTTCTTGCACAGAAATATATACTCCTTGATAATACTGTTCTGACTATGGTCAGAAATGATATACGAAAGAGAAGACGGAATGCAGAGGCGGCAATTGATGAAGTTTACAAAGCATACGAAGAGTCTTTTCTCAGCATGGAAAACAGCTATTTGCGCGAACGCTCCAAGGATATTGCTGACATAAGAAAAAGGCTTCTTGATATTTTGCATGATACAAACGATGGTTTTAAATGCGAAGGCAGACACCAATGTGCCAGAGGAGCAGGCAAAATAATTGTAGCTGAAGAACTCACCCCTCAAATGATTGCCAAAACAGATTTTTCAACAGTAAAAGGCTTTGTGTCCGCAAAAGGGAGCAGAACTTCACATGCTGCTATTATTGCCCGTGCGCTCGGATTGCCTGCAGTTTCAGCAATAGAGGGAATCTTTGATAAAATCAACTGCGGTGATATTGTATATGTGAATGGAACGCTTGGCACTATAATAATCAATCCTGATAAAGCCTTAAGATTGTCTGTGTCCCAAAAGCATATAGATAGCGGATTTTGTCTTGTTCCCTCTCTTACTGGCGTCGAAACTATGGCCAATGCGAGTCTGCCCGAAGAGATAGATGTTATAAAATCTGTTTGCGCAGATGGTATCGGACTCTTCCGCACAGAATTTCTTTTTATACGTGCCGGCCGCGCATTAACAGAGAATGAACAGTTAGATATCTATTCCTCCATTGTAAAAAAAATGGATGGGAAGCCTGTTACATTCAGGCTTTTAGATGTAGGCGGAGACAAACCGCTTCCATTCATGGAATTCCGGAAAGAAGATAACCCCTATTTAGGTTTCAGAGGTGCAAGATTTCTTTTAGGACATAAAGAGCTTCTTGTGACACAGATTAGGGCGCTTGCAAGAGCATCAGTTTTTGGTGAGGTTAGAATCCTAATTCCGATGGTTACAGATCTCCATCAATGGCGGAAACTGGCTTCTATTGCCGAAGAGGAGATTGCCTCTGTAGAACATGTTAAAGAGAATGTTAAGATTGGTCCTATGTTTGAAGTTCCATCGGTTTGCTATGATGCAGAGGTTATCCTAAGTGAAGCTGATTTTGCAAGTATCGGAACTAATGATCTTATACAGTATCTTTTCGCTGTTGACAGAAATAATGAACATGTCGCTGCAGACTATAATCCTGACCATCCGGTATTATGGAAGGTTCTTAAAATGCTGGCGGATGCTGGCAAAAAGAGCTCAAAAAAGATCTCTGCTTGCGGAGAATTAGCATCAATTCCTTTACTTGCCAAGAGGCTTGTAGAGGCAGGAATAACCTCGTTGTCTATGAGTCCACGGTTTATTCCGGTTATTCGTGAAGCGCTTTCTGAAAAGAAATGAGAGAACTGAAGTTTTAGTCTGAAGGTTCCGCTGTCAACCAATCATATGGGGCACCGTTCTTGGCGGTAACTTTCTTGCCTGATAGCGCGGCTTTTATAAGATCTTTACCCTGAATAATTATGTCGTCACGTTGAACAGTGAAAGGTTCGAAGAAAACTTCCTGTCCATTGCCAATTCGATAACAGGCTTTGTCGCCGATTATTCTCTCGCCAACCATAACCATAAATGTCATTGGTTTGCCATCTACTACAGCATGATCCATCCACCAGATAGCTTTACCAGCATAGTGGCCATGTCGCGAACGTGTTGAGTATACATCATCCATAAATGAAAGATAATATTTTTCAGCCTTTGCAAGCTTGAAGAAAATGGTTTGTTTTCCGTTCGTATCCTAAAGTGGTTGAAGGACCATGCCCTGGATAGATTTTAACATCGTCCTGAAATGGTGCAAGTTTCTTTAAGGATTGATATAGCAAAGGAAGAGATGCAAGATGGAGATCGTATCTGCCGATGCTTCCCTTAAAAAGCGTATCACCGGTAATAATAAAATCGTCTGCCATATACATGATTCCGCAAGGAGAGTGGCCTGGAGATGTTATCACTGACAGTTTCGACTGGCCGAATTGTATCGTTTCAAGCCTGTCGCACGCAAAATACTCTTTCGGCATGGTGTTTGATCCAAAACCCAACATTTCGCAGCTTTCCGTGTAGAAATCTCTCATTTTTTCCGCTGCTGAATGCATGTAAACCGGTACGTTGAATTTTGAAGCATACTCAGAAATTGAATAAATATGGTCAACGTGTGTATGAGTTATAAGTAATGCTCTGACAATAAGTTTGAGTTCATTAATCTTTGTAAAAAGGGCAGAATTCAATTCCACTGGATCAACAATTGCGGCATCACCAGCCTCAGAATGTACGAGATATGTGTTTGTTTCCAGAGGACCAGATGGAAATGCCAGGCACTTTAAGTTTTCTGTTTTCATGATCACAAATATAATAAAAGAGCTGGTGTCATAGCTCCTTGACGTGTGTTAGTATAAAGAGTATGTTAACAACATGAATGGCGGCAAGAAAATATTTCTTTTGGTTGTGTCTGCTGTCTTTATTGTATTGATGGCGCTACAGCATTTCGTTTTGGCTGTTTTTTCGCCGATAACAGCAGTTGGCATTATTGCTGTTTTTGTAACAGGTGTCATTCTTTCGCTTAAAATATTCTATAACCAGTCTGCAATGCAGAAAGAGCTGCTTCAGCTGAATAGTCAATTGAACGAAGCAAACAGATCCCTTGCTGAGGCCAGGCTGCATATGTCAGTTCAGCTTAAGCAGGTTGAAGCTGGCGAGAAGGCCCTCCGGCAAAGCGAAATGCAGTTTCGAATGCTTGCAGAACAATCATCTCTGGGTATTGCAGTCATTCAGCATGGTAAGGTACGTTTTGCAAATAACACTCTTTCGACTATATGCGGCTACGAGGTAGACGAAATCACAGGATGGGAGCCGGGAGGTTTTGCAAAAGTTATCGCACCGGAATATCTTGCCCAAATAATGGAGCATAACAGGATGATGGAGTCTGGAGAGGTTACAGAACTTCAGCAGTCTACCGTTAATGTAATTACCAAAGGCGGGCTCAGAAAGACTTTACAGTTCTTTGCCAGAGCAATCGAGTGGTATGGAACAACTGCAAATATGCTTTCGTTTGTGGATTTATCCGGTGTTTTAAGCGACGGAGATTCAATCAGGACAGAAAGAGAGCGGCTGGAACTGGTTTTACGTTCGCGGACGGCTGAGCTTGAAAGAACAAACAGAGAACTTGAGTCATTTGCATATTCAGTTTCTCATGACCTTCGTGCACCGTTAAGGGCTGTGACAGGTTTTGCCCGTGCTCTAAAAAACGATTTCGGTTCAACGCTTCCTGAAGAAGGACAAAAATATCTGTTCAGAATGCTTAGTGCTGCAGAGTATATGGAACATCTGATTGATGCTTTCCTGCGTCTCTCTAAAGTGACGCGCGGAGAGATGCATCTTGTTAAAACAGATTTAGGATCGCTGGCTCAGACCATTATGTCAAGACTATGCCAGGACTCACCGGAAAGAAAGGTTAAACTCTCTATTTCCAGAGATATGGTTGAAGCTGTAGATCCAGCTCTTTTTCAGATGGTTCTCGAAAATCTACTGGGTAATGCCTGGAAATATTCAAGAGGCAGAATTGAAGCTGATATCTCTTTTTCTTCTATGACTAAAAATGGAGAAAAGGTCTATTGTGTGTCTGACAATGGCGCCGGATTTGACATGCATTATTCGTCTAAATTATTTATGCCCTTCCAGCGACTACACAGACAGTCTGAGTTTGAAGGTATTGGTATTGGTCTTGCAATTGCACAGCGCATAATATCAAGACATGGCGGTAAGCTTTGGGCACAGGCAGAAGTAAATAAGGGGGCAGCGTTCTTCTTTACGCTTCCCGAAGCAGGCTAAAGAGGGTATGTTTTCAAAATGAGCAACAGCGCTGATATTATAAGAGTTCTGATAGTAGAAGATTCTGAGGATGACGCGTTTCTCCTTGAGCGCGCACTTCTGGACGGCGGCTTTGCTGCCAGAACTCTTCGGGTAGATACCGAAAAGGGGATGAAGGATGCCCTTGCAGCCGCTTCTTGGGACGCAATAATTGCAGACTATTCTCTTCCAAGCTTCAGCGGATTGCGTGCACTTTCAATCATTAAAGAACTCGATATGGATCTCCCTTTTATTCTTGTGTCAGGGACCATTGGCGAAGAAATTGCCGTCGAGGCAATGAAGAGCGGTGCACATGACTATATAATGAAAAGCCATCTTGGGCGTCTTGCACCGGCAGTAAAGCGTGAGATGGAGCAGGCTGAAAGCAGAAATGGTCGGAAAAAGGCACTGCAGACAATCAGCGAAATGAATGCAAGGCTTATTAAGGCTAATGAAGAGCTTCGAAGTGTTGACGAAATGAAGAATAATCTTCTTGCGAATGTCTCGCATGAATTAAGAACTCCTCTTGTTACAATCCGTGGATACAACGAACTCATTCAAACCGGAAGTTCCGGGCCGGTCACTCCAGAACAGAAAAAACAGCTTTCCATCTCCTTGCGAAATATCGACAGATTGATGGTTATGATTAATAACATCCTTGAATTTTCCAGTCTGGAAATTAACAAAGAGACCATGTCTAAGGATAAAATGGATCTTAGGCAGGTTCTTGATGAAGTGTGGCGAATATTTATTCCGCGCTTTAAGGCGAAGAATATAATCCATAAGTTTCATACATCGACTGACCCTGTTTTCATGAAGGGCGACGAGGCTAAACTGCACATGGTTTTTGCGAATCTGCTTGATAACGCACATAAGTTCACTCCTCCCGGCGGAAGCGTATCAATGACAATGAAAGAGGAGAATGGCAGAATTGAGATCGTTGTTGAGGATACGGGGGAGGGAATCCCTGATTCCGCACTCAGGAAGGTTTTCGACCGCTTTTATCAGGTGGATTCCTCGTCCACAAGAAAACATGGCGGAGTGGGAATCGGCCTCTCAATATCTAAAAGTATCATCGAAAAACATGGCGGAGTACTAGCCATGCAGAGTCACGAAGGTGAAGGAACTGTGATAACTGTTGTCTTTCAATCTGCATAAACCCTACAAAAAACTATATTTTGGATTCAATTTTTTAATTAAGGAGATTTTTATATGAGAAAATTTGTAATCGTAATAATGAGTCTTTCACTGTTCGCTTTTGGCGGCTGTAACGAAAAGGAGATGGAGATGCTTAAGGCTGATAAGAGTAAACTTGCCGAAGAAAATGCAAAACTGCGTAAAGAGGCTGAAAAAGGTGCAAGGCTCGATTTTCTTGCTGCCAAAATGAAAGGGGTGAAGGTTAAGATTGTTACAAGCATGGGTGATATCGATTGCCAATTTTATGCAGATAAGGCGCCTATACACGTATGGAACTTTATTACAAGAGCTGAATCAGGTTTTTATGACAACACTAAATTCCACAGAATCATTCCAGGCTTTATGATTCAGGGCGGCGATCCAAACACAAAGTCCGACAACGCCTATTCATATGGTCAGGGAGGTCCTCTCGTTCCTATTCCTCACGAATTTAATGATGTTCACCACCGCGCAGGAATACTTTCCATGGCAAGAGTTTCTGATGTGTCAATGGGTGCAGGATCGCAGTTCTTCGTAATGCATGGCGAAGCCCCCCATCTTGATAATCAGTATACAGCTTTCGGCGAAGTCGTTGCAGGAATGGATGTTGTAAACGCAATTGCTGCAGTTGAAACAAACAGATTAGATCCTATGCTGCGTGATCAGCCTGTTAAACCGGTTGTAATTAAGAAGATGATTGTGAGCCGATAGCTCACATGTTTTATAAAGCATGTTGGACAGAGCTGTCGTTCGATTCTGTACCTGAAAACTATCGTGTTCTATGCGTATAGCGATTGTTCAACGGCGGATGGATTGTTTGGGGGGGGCTGAGAGGCTGGTGCACGATTTGGCACAAGGGCTTTCATCCAATGGTCACTGCGTTGATTTGTTTGTATATAAATTCAGTCATGAATTGTGGGGTAAGGCTGAAGATTTAAAATACAAACTTGTCTATATTCCGCTCAGTCTTATTCCAAAACCTTGCAGACTTGTTGCAATGGCTCTCTATTTTCGAATTAAGTTACGACAATATGATGTTGTAAATATTCATAACACATATGTTCATCACTGGATGATAGGTGCATTGCTGTTTAATAAAAGATTTCCTCCTGTAGTCTGGTATTGCAACGAACCAAGACGTGAAACTTATTATGACGTTCTGGAACCGGAACAATTTTCAGAATGGGAGAAACTGGCTCTTAGAAAATACCGTATTAAGTGTTTAGGAAGATTAAAAGTATCATGGAATAATTATAAATACAAGTTTCTTGATAGAATGGCGCTAAAACATATTGATGTCGTTTTGGCTAATAGTAATTATTCTGCCGGCATAATAAAAAAAGCGTTCAATATTACTCCAGTGGTATGCCATGCAGGGGCTAAAGAGAGTCAGCAAGTGCCAGCCAAAGTAGAAAAAAAACCATATGGATTGCTTGTTTCGAGAATGGTTTTCCATAAAAATATTGAAATGGTTCTTATGGCATTGGCAGAGATAAAAAATGACTTGCCGGATGGCTTTAAACTTATTATTGCCGGCAAAGGACCGGATTTGGTAGCATTGACAAAAAAGTCAGAAGAGCTTTGTCTGGCAGAATATGTTGAGTTTAAAGGTTTTGTAACAGATGAGCATTTAGAGTCGTTGTACGCTCATGCTGATTTCTTTATCTACATTCCATTGCATGAACCGTTTGGTCTGACATTAATAGAAGCTATGAAGTATGGAGTACCTGTCATAGCCTCTTCAGACGGGGGAGCTGCTGAAATTGTCGAAAATAATAAAGATGGTTTTCTAGTAAATCCGCTTGACTTAAAAGAAGTGTCACTAAGTTTACTTGAAATGATAACACAAGCTTCGTTAAGAAACAAATTTGGTCTTAATGCCAGAGCAAAAGTTATGAATTATTTTACATTGGATAAGTTTGTTGAAAGATTTGAAAATATTGTAGAATCATTCCTTGTTTAGCAATATTTGGTAAAAAATGAAAATTGCAATTGATGCAAGGCCATTGTTTGATGCTAATGCTCAGCGCGGCATTGGTAAATATGTGTATTCGCTTTTAAGAGCAATTTTTGCTCTTCGGAATAATATCGAGTTTTTTCTCATTCATGACGAAAGAATGTTTGATGGAAAAGTTATTGATATACCAAAGAATGCTAGTTGGGTTCCTATGTCTCTGCGAAGTAGAATACTTGGAAAACAAGAGAATTGGGTGCATGAGTATTTCATCTTGTCGAAATTCTTGAAGAAAAACAAGGTCAATATATATCATGCTACTGCGTTGTCTGGTCCAATATCATCGTCAGTATTAAGAGTATCAACATGTTTTGATTTTATACCTTTGCGATTCAATGAAGACAATTGTATGTCTATAAAACAACTTAGAAATGATCTTAATTATAAAGTTAAACTTTTCACGCTTAAGATCTCAGATCATGTTATTGCTATTTCGGATGTCGTAAAAATGGAGGCGCAGGAAAGACTAAGGTTGGCTCCCGAGAAAATTACAAGTATCAAACTTGGTGTTGATTTTAGTTATTCGAAATTGTCCAAAACAGAGTTTATTGAATCTGTTCATAGGGAATTGGGCATTACTAAACCTTTTGGACTGTATGTCGGAGGGTTCGATCGAAGAAAAAACTTAGGAGCATTAGTATCTAGTGTATCAAAAATGATAATGGAGGGATTTGATTTTCAACTATTACTTGTAGGCGAAAAAACTCCACCGGCAATAGAAATTGAAAAAAAACTTTTAGGTACTGAATTGTTTAAGAGGATAATATTCACTGGATATCAAACTGAAGCAAAGTTGTTAGCGCTTTATCATAGCGCAAAGTGTTTTTGTTTCCCTTCTCTTGAAGAGGGGTTTGGGCTACCAGTCATTGAAGCACAAAGCTCAGGATTGCCTGTTATTGCATTTCGTTCTAAAGCCATAGAAGAGATTTCGAATGGTACTGTTATAATGGTTGATGATATGGGTGATGAATTTCAGAAGAAACTGAGTGTCTTGCTTGCTGATGAAGATCAAAGGGTGAAGTTGTCAAGGTTAGGGTGCGAAAACGCAAAAAGATTCAAATGGGAAGATACTGCAATGAATACTCTTCATGTCTATGAACAACTTATGGCTATTCAAAAATGAGCAATCCACAAATGAGGTCAAAAAGTATCTCAATTGTCTATCATAATTTTGCGCATAAGGGTGGCGCAGAAAATGCAATTTATTGGCAAATAATGGGTTTAAAGAACAGAGGCTATCAAGTTGAACTAATAACACGATATTATGATGAGAAGATATGGGGAAATATTGACAGTTTTCCGTGTAAGATACATCTTGTTAGAGCTAAAAATATAAGTAGATACATTAGAAATTTAATAATGCCATTTCTGCTGGTTAAGTATTTGAGACTTAGTGATTACCTACACCCTCATAATTATCCAGCGGTTGTGTGGGTAGCATTAGCTAAATTTATTTTCCGTTTAAACAGCAAAACAATAAGTTTTATTCAAGAACCAAATCGAATACTTCATAAAAATAAATATGATGACGGATCTGCAGGCGCCACTTTTGAATTTCCTGTTTTTGACAATAGAACTCCTTCGTGGCTATTGCCTTGTCAGATTGCTTTCGAGCGCTTCTTAGATACTATGTCGGTACGTCGAATGGATAAAGTCCTTGTGAATAGTAACTATTCTAAAATTGTGACAGATCGTGTATATGACATCAAATCACAAGTGTGTTTGTTGGGCGAACCTTTGGATAATATCTCTTCTTCATCTGCCCAGTTTACAAATAGAAAATATTTTCTCGCTGCGTCTAGATTGCAAAGTGCAAAGAATGTTAAAACTGTAGTTGAAGGTTATTCGCTGTTTCTTAGTAAGTGTAACTATGACCCGCCAAAGCTTATAATTGCTGGTGATGGACCGGACTTAAAAAATATCATACGGCTAATCCATGAGTTGCGAATCGAAAATCATGTAATAATCAGAGGTTATGTACCTGATGAAGAATTACCAGCACTTTTTTCAGGAGCTATTTGCTTGGTTTTTCTACCTATCCGAGAACCTTTTGGATTGGTTACAATTGAAGCTTTTCTTAATTATACACCGGCGATAGTTTCAGATGAAGGTGGTCCATCTGAAGTTGTACGCGATAGTATAACAGGCTTTACAATATCACCAATGGATATCGTAGCCCTTGCAGATAAATTAAGTTGGATCGTAGCGAATCAGAAGTTGGTAAGGGCAATGGGCGAGATTGCATACAAGGAAGCGTCTGTTACATATAGTTTAGAAGCTTTTATTAAAAGGTTTGAATCTGTTGCGTTGGGAAATGTATAAATATGGTGTGATAGTTTCGAGTTTTAATAGGCATTGATCTCTAGTATGTTAGCCGTATTCGCTGATAGCGTAAGATTGTCAGAATATATAAATGTTTTGATTTTTTTCTGCCATGGCAACCATTTTCTGGAATAGTATTCTGCTAGTCCTTTGTTGCTGCCATAAAGTAGTATTGAAGGAATTTCATAAAGAGCTGCTAAATGTATCTGCCCGCTATTGTTGCCGATAAAAAGAGATGCTTTAGAAAGAATCAATGCATTTGTTCTTATTGGAGCGACTTTGCAAATTTTTACAATTGATGTGTCTGCAAGAAGAGCCAATACAGACTGAACGCTTTCGCTGTCTCCGGGAGAATCTATAAGCACCGGACTCATTTTTCTGCCATGAAGCTCAGTAATTAAGGTTGCGTAAAGTGAATACGGAACTTTGTTGTCATTGGAAGTTTGACCACCGCAATGAAGCACCGTAAATTTAGTGTTTGTAAGTCCAAGATCTTTTATGATTTTTTCTGCATTATCATTGTCTTCAATACTTGTATAGAATTTGTATGGAGGAGGTTCTGTAGAATTAAAATTGAATAGCCTACCTATCGAGTAAATCGTTTTTACAATATTAACTTTCTCGCTATAGTCGACAGTTTTAGTTAGAAGATCTCTTTTACCCTCTGTTTTGAACCCGAAACGATTCGGTATGCCGGCCATAAAAGAAAGAAACTCATTCCGGAAGAACCTCTTCATGTGAATACTATGTGTGTATCGCTCTTTTCGTAAGGAGAGAATAAATTTTATTGTTGCTGGAATGGATCGGTGTTTTCCCCGCTTGTCGTAAACTATCAGCTTGTTAATAGCTGGATGGTGTCTAAGCAGTTCCTCGCCAAGGTAGTCAACAACAATATCTACGGGAACATCGGGATAAGTCTCTTTCAACGTTTGCAGAAATGGGAGAATAACGAGTGTGTTGCCGAGTTTACCGTTTCGCCAGATGAGTATTTTCATTTATAAGTATATGCCTTGCTGCTTAAATAAAATATTGCAGCAGCCTGTCGGCGCTGATAATTAATATTTCTGCGTTACCAATTTTATGGACTTTCCTGTAGTTGCTATCATGTATGATTTGAATTCCTCTTTTGCATGGAATGTAGCTTAAGAATTTTTTCCAGCTGCTTGTCGGCTCTTTATCATTCAGTTTTGCCTCTATGGGAAGCCATGGAACACCGTCTTTTGTTATTAAAAAATCAATTTCTTCCTTCTCTTTATTACGCAGATAATAGAGTTCGAAAGTGCCTTCACCAATATCGGTCCAGTAATTACAGCTCTTTAGGAGATGGCATGCAACAAGATTCTCGAAACGACTTGCTTCATTCGTGATTTCGGCAAAGTCCCACAGGTATGACTTCCCCTCTTTCTTAAGTGCGCGCACAATTTTTTTTGTATAAGGTCTGATTGTGAAAGAGTAATACAGTTCACAGAGTAAATTATACCATCTTTTAACTGTGTCGTAGCTAACTTCTAGATCCTCTCTTAGAGAATTAAGGCTGAAAAGTGAACCGATTCTCTCAGGCATAAGTGAGACCATCATGTCTATACGACTGAGTTCCGGGATGTTGCTTAGGTCGCGAATATCTTCATGTACGACTTTCTCTATGCGGCCTCTACGCCATAGTCGGGCTTTAGCTGTGTTTTGCGCGAATAGAGGTTCTGGGAATCCGCCAAACCTAAATATTGTTTCGTAATTTTGCCTCTGAGCTGCTGTGTAAGTTATTGAATCAGAAAAAATATTATCAATTAATTCATCAGACGAGATGTTTTTCGGTGTTTCCATCTCTCGAAGAGTGAATGGGTGGAGGCGGTAAGAAAAGTATCTACCCTGGAGGCTATCACTACCCTTTTTGTAAATATTAAGTCTGGCACTTCCCGTTACTAAAATATCAGCAGGAGAGGTAAGAGTGTCAAAAATCCCTTTCAGGTTTCGTTTCCACATTTTTGCTTTATGTATCTCATCTAGTATAATTAGTGGAATCTTATTGTTCGTTTCTGGAATAACACTATTTGGGTTTTTCGTCCATGCTCTACGGAAGTTGGTGTCGTCCCAGTTATTGTAATTTCCGTATCCACGATCGCTCAGCATCATTTTCGAAAGAGTCGTCTTTCCGCACTGTCTTGGACCGGCCAGAAAGGCCATTTTGTGGTCGGAGAAACTAAGTTCCTCGATCGCTTTGGTGAGATAACGAATCTTACTCATATAGACTAAATTACGATCTTATACGAAAATAGTCAAATAAATATTTAGACTATTTTACGATCTGATGCGAAAAAAGTCAGCTTTTCCAAAGCTCTCATTTTACAGAAACTGCCTGTTGGATCAGCATCCTACTGACCATGCTCAAAACTTCATTTTCACTGATTTCTGATATCTTCTCGCCACCCCAAATCCATTTATGTCTGTCTGTGTCAGGGGGTGTCCAGTTTTCCGGTCTAGGTGTTCCGAAAATCGTGGCTGTCGGTAGTCCTGCTGCAATAGCAACATGGCGGATACCATTATCGTTGCCGAAATAAAAGGTGCAGCATTCCATTAGCTTTAGAAGACTTTTAAAAGGCGGTGTTGTATAAGGGTACTTGAATGCTTCGGGATGGCGGGAGGCTCTTGTGATTGCGTCAATTGCAGGTTCCTCTCCCGGGCCGAACATGGGCAGGAAGATTATGTTGTGCTGTTCATGAAGCTGATCGCATACGCGTGCAAATTTTTCCAATGGCCACCTTTTATAATCTCTTCTTGAGACAGGAGAGAAGGCGCAAAGATTCGGGGTGTCTTTGAGTCTGAGTTTGGAAGTAAGTTCTGTTGCTGTGTCTATGTCGGATTCAGAAGGATAAAGCCATAGCTGCATACTTTCAGTCTGTTCAATTCCAAGTGGCTTCAATAGACCTAATTTCTGCTTGGCACTGTAGGTCGATTCGGGTACAGGGTCTGCCACATGGCTGTAAAACAGTGTTCTGCCTCTTTTTGCTGTGCCGCTTCTAAGTGGTGCACCTGAAAGAAATGCAAAAAGCGCAGTTCTGGGCAGGTTCATAAAGTCTATAATTACGTCGTAATTCTCTTTTCGAATTCTGAATAAATCCGCAAACGAAGGTCGTTTATCACAGGTAATTATTTTAGAAATGGCTGGATTACCTTCGACTGCAAACTTCAGTCTTTCCGTGCAGAGAAAGTGAATTTCTGTGTCAGGTCTACTGCGTTTCAAGGCATCAATAGATGGTGTGCACATCATGATATCGCCAATCTGGCGCAATTGTATTAGTAGAACTTTCATTAGTTATTATGAATATACTTATTAAATGATTTATTTTTCGAAAGGTCTTTTTGAAAATCAACAATTTAAATTAAAAGAGGTATTATGAAGATTGAGTTGAAAAAAGATGCAGCTTATGCACTGCTTGTTCCTACAAGCATGGGTGTTCGTCTCACACCGTTTAATGGTCAGCCTGTCCATTGCAGCGATACATTTTTTATGCAGGCAACAAGTGCTGAAACAAATGTAGCCAGCGTTCCATCAATTCTTGGAATGAAGGTAAAAGTGCTTACAACGTTTGTTAAGGATAGTCCGATTTCTGCATTCATAAAGGCTAATCTTCGCAGCCGTAACATGGATTTTGAAGGTAAGGATGTTGAGCAGGGCGATCCATGGGGCTACCGCCATCAGTTCAATATTGCAGACAGCGGTTACGGTTCAAGAGGGCCACGTGTTCAGAACGACCGTGCTGGCGAAGTTGGAAGAACTCTTAATGTAAAAGATTTTGATATTGACCGTATTTTCGGAAAAGAGGGCGTTCAGATTGTTCACCTTTCCGGTCTTATCGGTGCTCTTTCAAAAGATACAAGCAATTTCTGTCTTGAGCTTGCACGCGCAGCCAAGAAATATGGAACAAAGATCTCCTTCGACTTGAATTACCGCGCCTCTTTCTGGAAGGGCAGAGAAAAAGAACTCAGCGCAATCTTTACAGAAATAGCAAGTGTGTCTGATATTCTTGTAGGTAACGAAGAAGATTTCCAGCTTTGCCTTGGCATAAAAGGACCTGAAGAGGGCGGCAAAGGACTTGCAGCTAAGATTGACAGTTTTAAAGAGATGATTAATAGAGTGAAGAAAGCATATCCTAATGCATCAGTGTTTGCAACAACTCTGCGTGAAGTTATCAGCACCAACCGTCACCTCTGGGGTTCAATCATGGCAGAGGGCGACAACTGGCATGTTGTTGAACCGCGCGAAATTCAGGTTCTTGACAGAATCGGCGGCGGTGATGGATTTGTCGGCGGAATGCTTTATGCTATCCTTAAGGGCTGGGAAGCTGAGAAGTGGGGCCAGTTCGGCTGGGCGAGTGGAGCACTTGCTACAACCCACATGACCGATTACGGCCAGCCTGCTGACGAAGATCAGGTATGGAGTATCTGGAAAGGTAATGCCCGAGTAAAGCGATGAAAACAATTGTCCTGCTCCTGATGTCAAACGTATTCATGACATTCGCGTGGTATGGACATTTAAAATTCAAAAACACTATGCTCTGGAAGGTGATCCTCATAAGCTGGGGGATCGCCTTCTTTGAGTATTGTCTTCAGGTTCCTGCAAATCGAATTGGGCACGGCACTTTTTCTGCAGCCCAGTTAAAGACTATTCAGGAAGTTATTACTTTGGTCGTATTTTGTGCCTTTTCAGTATTCTATCTTAAAGAGGGGCTGAAATGGAACGTTTTAGCAGGTTTTGCCTGCATGGTTTTGGCTGTCTTCTTTATCTTCAAAAAGTGGTAGTCTCGATACAATTTGTGTTTCACACAAATCACTCGACTACCGGGTTCGTATTAGTTTTCGTTTAATTACTAATACAATACTGTGTAGTTACTATCTCTAATAGCTATATTTGTCCTCCTTATTTAGAGGTTCACATATAAAAGTTTAGGGAGAGTAATGCGTAAGAACACAATCAGAAACATCGCCATCATTGCCCACGTTGACCACGGCAAGACAACGCTTGTAGATGGCATGTTAAGACAGAGCGGAATTTTCAGCGCCCACCAGGAACTCAAAGATCGGGTTATGGATTCTGGCGATCTGGAAAAAGAAAAAGGTATCACAATTACGGCGAAGAATACATCCGTATACTACAAGGGTACTAAGATCAATATTATCGACACGCCGGGCCACGCCGATTTCGGCGGAGAGGTTGAGCGTGGGCTTAACCTTGTTGATGGTGTACTTCTTCTTGTAGACGCCAGTGAAGGACCTCTTCCTCAGACTCGATTCGTTCTTCGTAAAGCAATGGAAAAGAATCTGGCAACCATGCTTGTTATTAATAAGATTGACAGACCTGATGCCCGTATCAGCGAAGTAATAAATGAAGTCTACGATCTCTTTATAGATCTTGATGCAACTGAAGAACAGATTGAATTTCCAATTATTTATACCAATGCTAAGATTGGCGTAGCTCATGAAGCGTTAGGGGATTCTTCAACATCTCTTGTTCCTTTGTTTGAACAGATCATAAAACATATACCTGGACCGGAGTGCGACGACAATGCTCCTACACAGTTTCTGATAACAAATCTGGATTATGACTATTATGTCGGTCAGGTGGGGGTCGGCAGACTTGTTACCGGTTCTCTTAAAATGAACACAGATTATGCGCTCTGCCATAAAGAGGGTGTACGGTTGGGATGCCGTTTCTCTGCACTCTACGGTTTTGATGGACTTAAGCGTAAACAGATGGATGCGGTTGAGGCAGGAGATATCGTTGCTATAGCTGGTGTTGAAGGAATGACAATCGGCGATACAGTCTGCGATCAGGCAAACCCTATTCCTCTGCCTAGAATAAATGTGGATCAGCCTACGGTTTCTATGTACTTTTATGTCAATAATAGCCCATTTTCAGGCCGCGACGGTAAGTTCCTTACGTCACGCCATATTAAAGATCGTCTGATGCGTGAACAGCTTGGCAATGTGTCGCTTAAAATTAAAGATACAGAGAGAGCTGATTGCTTTGAGGTGTGCGGCAGAGGTGAATTGCAGCTTGCTGTGCTCATCGAAACAATGCGCCGTGAAGGATACGAGCTTCAGGTGTCTCGTCCTAACGTTATAACAAGAGAAGGCGAGAACGGGGAAAAACTTGAGCCTGTTGAAGAACTCTTTCTTGATATTCCTGAAGAGTTTGTCGGAGTCATGACAGAAAAATTATCTGTTCGTAAAGGCAAGATGACAAATATTCAGAATAAGGGCTCTGGACGTGTTCATCTGAATTTTGTTATTCCTACCCGCGGTCTTATCGGTTTCAGAAGTCAGTTCCTAACCGATACTAAAGGTGCAGGAATTATGAATTCGCTGTTCAAAGGCTATGAGCCATGGTTCGGCGTTATTCAGCCCCGTCTGCGCGGAGTAATGATTGCTGACAGGCCTGGTCGTGTAACTCCATACGCAAGTCTTGCAATGGAAGATCGCGGTATTCTTATTGTCGAACCTAATACCGATGTATATAATGGTATGGTTATTGGTGAAAGAAACAAAGCTGATGATTTGGAAGTGAATATCACACGCGAAAAGAAACTTACAAACCATCGTGCTTCAGGCTCAGATCCTACTGTAACACTTCGTCCGCCTAAAATGCTCTCTCTCGAGCAGGCGATAGAAATGATTGCTGATGATGAACTTGTTGAGATTACTCCAAAAACTTTCAGAATACGCAAGATGGAGCTCGATCCGAACAAACGTGAAAAGTCAAGAAAAACAAGGATGATAGCAGCTCGTGATGAGGAAAGAGATGACGACGACGATTAATGGAGTAAAGGCTTTTGCGCCTGGACGCGTAAATTTTATAGGCGAGCACACTGACTATAACGGCGGACTGGTAATGCCCGCAGCTCTGAATCTTGGTGTTACCGTTACCGCATCAAAACTGTCTGAACCGGTTCTTAAAATACGCTCGATTGATTTTAATAAAACTGGCTCCTTTCCAATCGCTGAACTGAAAAGAGATGATTCCGAGTCCTGGGCCAACTGCCCAAAGGGAATGACAGCTGTTCTAAATGAAATTAAGCCTTTCAGCTGCGGATGTGAAGTTACAATTACCGGAAACATTCCTCTAGGTTCGGGGCTTTCTTCGTCTGCCGCATGTGAAGTTGCAGTTGGTAAAGCTCTATGCACGTTGTTCGGTATTGAGCTGACACCTATGGAGCTTGCTCTTGCAGCTCAGCAGGCCGAACACAGATTTACCGGAACGCTTTGCGGAATTATGGATCAGGCCGCTTCAGCACTCGGTAAAAAGGATTGTCTCATTAAGCTAGATTGCGCAAAGTTGGAATGGGAATATGTTCCTTTTAAACTGAATGGTGTTAAGCTGCTGATTACAAATACAGGTGTTAAACATAACCTGGCTGACGGAGAATACAACAAGCGGCGGAAAGAGTGCTCCGAGGCTCTTAACGTTATAAAAACTGTTCTGCCCGACATGAGAGACCTTGCAAGCTGCAGTCCGGATTGGATTAGGAAGAACAAATCGCTGTTTCAAGAAGTGGTTTACAAAAGAGCACTGCATGCGTCTACAGAACAGGATAGGGTCTTGAAAGCCTCAGCAGCTTTGGCTGCCGGAGAATTAGCTGAAACTGGAAGACTTATGACTGCATCGCACAGGAGTCTGCAGAATGATTATGAAGTATCATGTGAAGAGCTGGACTGGCTTGTAGATAATGCCCTTTCTATTTCCGGTGTTTATGGTGCCAGAATGACCGGCGGCGGTTTCGGCGGCTGTATGATTGCCTTGCTTGACGAATCATCTGTAGAGCTATATAGAAAATCTATGGCTGGATATAAAGAGAAG
>JAEUSG010000778.1 GCA_016788315.1 Fibrobacterota bacterium
TCTCAAAGTTTAATCTTTTCCTTTTTATATGCCATTTATTATATAACTAGTATTGTCTCTTAGCGGTTAAATGGTCTGAATTAAAAGTTTGAAATTTTATATTCAGGGGGATGAAAATGGAGTGGTTTAAAAATACTAAAAGCGGCATTCTGAATACCAAAAAGCGTGAGATTAAGGATAATCTCTGGCTTAAATGTGAAAAATGTACTGCTATTATTTACAAAAAAGAGCTTGAAAAGCATGCCTGGACCTGTCCTACATGCAGCGCCCATTTCAGGGTTTCTTCATTGCAGTATCGTCAGATAATGCTCGATCCTAACTCCTTTCAGGAGATGGATCAGAACATGAGTTCTGTTGATGTTATAGGCTTTAAAGACAAAAAGGCCTATGCGGATCGCATAGTAGAAAACAACAAAAAGACTGGGCTCAAAGATGCGGTAGTTACGGGGATCGGTCTGTTGAATAGAAGGCGCATAGCTTTCGGTGCGATGGATTTTGACTATATGGGCGGCTCGATGGGTTCTGTTGTCGGCGAAAAAATTGCACGTCTTATTGTGCGTGCCACACAGGAAGAGTTGCCCCTAATTATAGTTAGTGCTTCAGGAGGCGCCCGAATGCAGGAGGGTACCTACTCTCTTATGCAGATGGCCAAAACAAGTGCCGCGCTTTCATTATTTGAAATGAAAAAGCTCCCATTTATATCTGTGCTGACTCATCCTACTACTGGTGGAACAACTGCAAGTTTTGCCATGCTTGGCGACATTCATATAGCTGAGCCTGGTGCATTGATCGGCTTTGCTGGGCCACGCGTTATCCGGGAAACAATACGCCAGGAACTTCCGGAAGGGTTTCAGCGCTCCGAGTTCCTTCTGGAACACGGCTTTGTCGATCTCATTTGTGATAGGCGTGACATGAAAGAGCGCATTGCTAAGATATTAAGCCATCTCTTGGGGGATTCAAAACTGGAGCCTCTTGCAGAGAAGGAAAAGAGCGATCTGTATGTTGATATTGAGGGTAATCTCAAAAGACAGATGGCATAGCAAATAAATTTAAAAAGCAGATAATTCCTGAACCGCTGATTAAAAACTTGATCAGCGGTTTATTTTTTAATTAAATTGTTCCCCAAATGATAATAATATTACTAATTATGATGTCGGTATTTGCAGTTGAAGGAGAGCTTTTCGGCTCACTGGGACCGGGTATAATCGATATTTCCGGAGAGATTATTGTTCCCCAAGGTAAGCTTCTTGAGGTAAAACCTGGTACGGTCATGAAGTTTGACGGCTTTTCAGGTATTGTGGTAGAAGGAAGCATTAAAGTTCTAGGTACTGAAACCCTGCCCGTTGTTGTTACATCTGTAAATGATTCGCGTTATGGTGGAAAAGGAGCTGAGGCCCTCGACTGGAACAGTATCATAATAAAAGAGGGGGCAGGAGAATGTATATTTAAGTTTGTCGAAGTTGCTTACAGTTCCGATTGCATACAGTGCAAAACAGAAAACTGCCGATTTGATAATGTTCTGTTGCGTAATAATGGCGTAAATAAAGTTATCAACGGCAACAGCATTATTACGGCAAACGGCAACGGTATAGTAAGTAATGTTGTTGTTAAGTCTGCTCCGCTAGTCGCGTCACCTATCAATGTTGAGCCAGTCCAAAAGGTTGGCAGGCGAAAAGGAAGGCGCTTATATCCTGCTTTGGGTGTGGCAGCAGCAACGGCAGTAGCGGTTGGATTGTATTTATACAGAAGTGAAAACGATGAAAATAGTACCACAGAAATCATCCCTGATCCAGCAGCTCCCCCGGGCAGGAATTAGCCTTATGATTCTGCTTTGCTCAATGTTGACTTATTCAGGTTGTTCTTCAGCAAAAAACTACCCACCGGGAACTCTTCCATACAAATTTCATGTAAACAACAATCAACCATTACTGGCAGCAGTTTTTGACGGGTTCGGGAGTCGTATAGGTAATTATTATTCCCTACCGGCTGGAACCAAAGACACAGTATTACCTATTGGTTTAAAATCCAGGGTCATGAATTTATATCTTTACGACCCCTCTTTAGAGTTGGTAGGGGCAGATAGCGCTTCCGGTACCTCTTTAGGAGAACTTAGGACACCTACTGATATTGCCCCAGCTTTTTCTTATACTGGAGTTTTCAACAGAATTTATGTAGCTGATAAGGCAAATAGCCGGCTTGTTCAGTATTCGAAAAAACTTATCCCGCTTCAATATTTTAAATTCAATAATTTTATAGGTATATCTGCAGTGCGTGAGATTGATCCGGACAATTTAATACTATTTTCAGAAACAGAACGTGCAATTGCCCTGGCCGCACCAACGGGAGAAGTTAAGGTAAACCGTTCAAGAATAAACGGAAAATCTCTCGGAGCATCAGTTAGGCTTGAGACTACAGAAAATAAGAATATCCTTATAACAGATCCCGATAATGGCAGAGTCGTCCTCCTGAGTGCAAGATTTGAGCCGATAGCTGAATACACTTCAGCCGGTGCAGCAATGCTTTCAGAACCGGTCCACTCTGCAGTTGTCAACAAACAGCTCTTTGTGCTTGATCGCGGACGCTCGGCACTTTATGTGCTCAGCAGAAGCGGGGCGCTTGTGGCTGAATCGATCAGAAACGAATTTCGCGAGTGCAGCTTCATTCTGCCTTTCGATTGTGGAATAATGGTTTTTTCAGAAACCGGTAACGTACTGATGTTTACAGCAGAACTAGATTACTTGAAATCTGTTCAGCTGGAAAGAAGTTACAGTGCCGGTTATGTTACTGATGGCCGCCGTATTCTCCTCGTTTCACGCAATGATCACGGGATCTACGAATACCGTTGCAATTTGCGTAAAACTGGAGAAAGATGGGGAGAACAGCTTCCAAAATAGCAATTCTGCTTTTGCTGGTTCACGCGTCCGCCTTCTCTCTTGAAAAAAGCGGACCTGGATATCAATTACGCATGAACGTTGAGAAGAGTCTGCTGCTGAATAATTCATATGCCTTTGCCGAACAGTATGAATATATGCCTGGTTTCAGCAGAAGTGAGTCTTTTCGTTTAGCGTTTGAAGGCAAGCTGGAGAACAATATTGATTTATATGGAAAAATTGAACAGAACAGTTCAGTTGACGATCCTTTACTCGTAAATTTCGTGGGCAAAAAAGATGGCTGGTCCCTTGAGGCCGGTCGATTTATAAGCAGGCAGAATCAGAACGGGGCATGGCTTGCCGGCAGAACAATTGACGGGGGTGAATTAATATATAAGGACTCTGTTTGGGAGGCTGCATTTACAGGAAGCGGAAAAAAGACTGAATTGATATCTAAATTGATAAATGTTGATATCAGAGAAGAGGTAATTCTCGATAATATTCCTGTTTTGGAAAAAACTTTCAGAGCGGAGCTTGATGGCCGTATTCTTGTTGCAGGGAGAGATTATGTGCTTGATTCAAGAAGGGGTATCGTAAGATTTACATCACGATTCAGAAGTGATAGGAGTCTTGCAGGGCTTTCAGATCGAGTTAGGTTTAGGATTGCTTATGAAACTGCTGCAGCAAATGGTGCTTTTCAGGCATCAAGGCTTCAGTATAAACCACATAAATCATTTGTGTTGTCAACGGCTGCTTATAATTCATCGCAGCAAAGAGGTGTTGATGGTGCAATAATGTTTAATAAAGACTCCGTAATCCGGTTAAACGGGGAGGGATTGATACAGTTCGACGAAAAGCAAAAAAAGAAAAAGAAGTTATTCGTCTCCAATATAATG
>JAEUSG010000579.1 GCA_016788315.1 Fibrobacterota bacterium
TATTCTGCGCTGCGCAGTTCCATATACCGGCATTATTCTTTCTACCCGAGAAAACCCTGATACACGCAGAGCTGCACTCGCTCTTGGTGTGTCCCAGATTTCAGCCGGCAGCAGAACAAATCCCGGCGGTTATGGCGAGGGAGAGAATGATACAAAGGGGCAATTCTCTTTGGGCGATCACCGCTCGCTGGATGAAGTTATTCAGGATGTTGCACAGATGGGCTACATACCAAGCTTCTGCACCGCCTGCTATCGCCTTGGCAGAACCGGCGGAGATTTCATGGATCTTGCCCGCCCAGGCGATATTAAGATGTTCTGCGATCCAAATGCCTGTTCAACATTCACAGAATACCTTGAAGATTATGCAACGCCGGAAACTAAAAGAATCGGGTATGAACTGATTAATAAGGCAACCAAAGAGATGGGCAACGAGGAACGTAAAAGAGCTAACAGTCTTATGGATGAAGTTAAAGGTGGCAAGCGTGACTGCTTATGTTGAATACTCTTCCCCCCTTTTTTGCTCTGAAAAAAGGGGGGCAAGGGGGGTTCCATGCTAAACGAATATCGCACTGAGTCAGACCTCATTGGCAATAAATCAATTCTATCAAGTGCCCTTTATGGAATAAACGGTGCACGTGCAGTAGAAAATTTCCCTCTTTCAAATCGACACGTAAATGCTAATCTGATTTCAGAATACGGCATTGTTAAACTCGCTGCACTTAAAACAATATTTTCACTGAAACTTTCACGACTCTCTGCAGATAAAGAAAAGGCAGTTGAACAGGCTTGTGAGGAACTTGCAGAAGGGCTTCACTTTGGCGAAATTCTCTCCGATGCCCTCCAGGGTGGAGCCGGCACCAGCCTAAATATGACTATTAATGAAGTGATTGCCAACCGTGCACTTCAGCTGATTGGTAAGAATCCTGGAGATTACTCTGAGATATCACCTTCTGAGGATATCAACCGCTTCCAATCGACAAATGATACCTATCCAACAGCTCTTAGACTTGCAGCAATCAGGATGCTGAAATCTTTAGAAAAGGCAATCCTAACCTTACAGGAAGACTTTCAGGAAAAAGAAAAAGAGTTCGCAGATATTGTCAAAATAGGTCGAACGGAATATCAGGATGCGGTACTTACCACTCTTGGCAGGGAAATGAGTACATATGCTGAAGCGCTCTCCCGCGACCGCTGGCGCATCTACAAATGCGAAGAGCGCCTTCGGGTAATTAACCTTGGCGGAACAGCAATAGGCACTGGTCTCGCTGCTCCACGTGAATACATCTTTCAAGTGGCTGAAACCTTACGCGACTTAACCGGTATCGGCTTTGCAAGAGCTGAAAATCTTTGCGATGGTACAGCAAACAACGATGTTTTCATAGAGGTCTCAGGGTTCTTAAAGACTGTTGCCGGCAACCTAATAAAAATATGTAATGACCTTAGGCTGTTAAGTTCCGGTCCTTCAGGCGGCTATGGTGAAATTACTCTTCCGGCAAAACAGACCGGTTCATCTATTATGCCTGGAAAGGTAAACCCAGTTATACCGGAAGCTGTAACTCAATGTGCCTTTATGGTAACAGGACTTGATTCGGCACTAACTCAGGCCTGCTCAAACGGCAGTCTTGAACTCAACCCCTTTATGCCGTTAATCGCAGACTGTCTGCTGACTGAAATTGAACTTCTTACAAACGGATGTAATACTCTTTCGACCCATTGTGTAAAAGGGATAGAGGCCAATATTGATAACTGCCGGCGAAGTGTTGAAGCTTCTACAGCAGTGATTACTGCCTTGATACCTCTTCTGGGTTATGATGCTGCAGCAAAACTTGCTCGCGAAGCTAAAGATAAAAATATCTCAATAAAACAGATAATTTTGGACAACAAAGTATTGAGTGAAAAAGCGT
>JAEUSG010000618.1 GCA_016788315.1 Fibrobacterota bacterium
TAAAGAGCGGTAGGAAAATGATGCAATATTGCAATAATATATTGAAACTCTCCCCCTTGCCCCCTCTCTTAAAAAGAGAGGGGGAGTGGTTGATAAATTACATTTTTCTTACCCCTCTCTTTCCAAGAGAGGGGGCGACCCGTAGGGTCGGGGGTGAGTTATGATTCCAGCATATATTGCAGTTGATCTCGGAGCAAGCAGCGGAAGAGTTATCCTTGGAACATTCAGGGATAACGGTCCCGATTTTGAAATTACCGGACGCTTTACAAATGCATTCCGCCGTCTTAACGGTCACGACCGTTGGGACTTCGAAGCATTGTATTCCGGCATCGCAGCAGGAATCAAAAAAGCTGCTCAAATAGCTGAAACGAAAGGTTATGAAATACGCAGTATCGGTTGCGATACGTGGGGCGTCGACTACGGCCTCATCGGCGAAGATGGTGAACTGATTGAAGACCCGATAGCCTATCGCGATTCAAGAACAGATGGAGTTCCAGAGAAGATATTCAAAAGAGTTGATAAAAAAGCACTTTACTCCATCACCGGAATACAGCAGCTTGTCTTTAATACAATAAATCAGCTTTATGCCCATTTTCACTCACAGGAATGGCCCACGGGAAAAGTTTCTCTCCTGATGATGCCCGACCTTATTCATTATAGGCTTTGTGGAGTCAAATCAGGTGAATACAGCAATGCATCGACAAGCCAGCTTGTAAATGCCTCAACAGGTGAGTGGGACAGCAACCTTTTCAGCAATCTCGGGTTGCCTATAGATGTCATGCCCGTTATACGCAAACCTGGAACGGTTATAGGCACAGTTAACATTGAGACAATGGAACGAACAGGAATCAAAGAGAACGTTAAAATTGTTCTTCCTGCCACCCATGATACAGGCAGCGCCATTGCAGGAACCCCGTTGAATGAAGGATGGGCCTATCTTTCTTCAGGCACATGGTCTCTACTCGGGCTTGAACTTAATAAGCCATGTCTTACAGAAAAAGCCGCACTGGCTGACTTCACTAATGAAGGTGGCGTTGCAGGAACTATCCGATTTTTACGGAATGTAATGGGTTTATGGCTGCTCGAATCATGCCGACGTGAATGGCAGAATGAAAAGATTCTTCTTCCCTATGATGATCTGCTTGTCAGAATGGAATCTATGGGTACTGTTGAGGGGATAATCGATCCCGATGATCCTGTTTTTCTGAATCCTCCTTCAATGCGTTCAGCAATTGCAGGTTATCTCGCGGGCAAAGGATATAAGCCGGTTACAGAACAGGCAGCACTGAGCCGTCTTATTCTGCAATCTCTCGCCTCGAAGTATGCTGATGTCGTCATCAGTCTTCAGGAAATTACAGGAACAAAAATTAAAGGTATTCATATTGTCGGCGGTGGTTCACAGAACAGACTGTTGAATAAACTCACTGCTGAAGCCACAGGCCTGACAATTGAAGCGGGGCCTGTTGAAGCTACTGCAATTGGAAATCTATCTGTTCAGGCAATCTCAGACGGTTTTTTTAAGGACATTTCTGAATCAAGAAATTATCTTAGAAAGCATCTGAAATCTGAGACAT
>JAEUSG010000704.1 GCA_016788315.1 Fibrobacterota bacterium
AGGACTTGATTATCTGACGAAAAGAAATAAATACTCTTATCATCAATTTTATCCGGAAATGAAGCTGTGTGATATGCATACTTAAAACCGGCCCATGTAAGACCCTTGTGCAATACTCTGTTGAAACCGACTCCAATACCAAGATCCGTATTGTCAATACCAAGAACATTGATTTTGTCTAAGGTAACAACAGGCACCAAAGCCAGACGGTCGTTAATAGTGAAATAATCTCTAAGCAGAACTTTAAACGACTGATATGATTCGTCCAGATTCATTTTCAAAACAGAACTGGTTCTTGTTATACCAAGGTTTGTAACATTAATTCCAGCTTCTATAAGGTGTTGATCCATCTTTCCTGTGAAGCCAAAATTCGCACCGAAAATTGAAACACTGCTTAAATCTTTTGCTCCGGAATCATTACTGGCGCCTGCGTATCTGAGGCCGACCGCAAAAGCATTATCACCCATTTCAACACCGCCAAAGAGATATACTTTGCCAACAGGATCAACCTCACCAACTGACTCAAGATAATCCGTACGCTGATTACCATATATACGCATTCTATTAACAGCCGCAGGTGTTGAGTCCATATCCAAAACACTAACTGTAAAGAAGTTATTTTCATCCAGCTGTTTGAGCTGTTTTTCAGTTTCTGTCGTTCTGTTTAACGTTGCGCCAAGAGCCACCTTCATGCCTGAAGCCATCGGATAAATTGCCCAACCGCCAAACCATTCGTCAGAACGCTGCCAGTTGTTATTTATTTTTGAAAACTGGCCAAGAGCTCCTACCAACATATTTCCATGTTCAAAACATGTGGCGGGATTTACAAAAACAGATATATCATCTTTAACAAAATCACTATTACTTCCCATTGACTCTATACGAGCTTCAGTAGCATATGCGGTATTCATCACCACTAAAAGAACAAATGTTGTTATTATTTTTTTCATTATAATATTCTCCTTAAAATATCAGACTTACAAACTGAAGGTTGAAGAGATTCTAAGAAGCATATGACCACCGTTGCTTGAGTTTTTAAGCCCTTCGCCGAATGGATTAAAGTAAGGCAATGCTTCATTCAATGTAATATCAAAACGTAATCTGTTCTGATAATTCAAACCTATGCCAAATCCCAGAAAATCATTTGATGTTCCATCGTCTGTAGCATTTTCAGCCCAGCGGGACTCTTCAACTCCATTTTTTATGCTATATGTCTCTTTAGCAACAAATTTGCTTCCACCAACTCTTACTGTGAACCATTTCCATATCAGTGACTTTTCTATGCCGAAATTGAATCTAACACCCAAACCTGATAGTTCTGTTGAATCTTTAGTATTTTCGGCTCCATAATATTCACCTTCAACACCAGCCCAGAAAAAACCGCCTTCAAGCCGTAGATTCAATCCAAGTCCAAGACCTGCGCGTGTATATAAGGAGTCAAACCCAGAGAGTGCTGTGTATTCTACAGCTGGAACGAAGACAAGACCTCCTCCAATATTTGTCTTGTAAAACATACGGCTTCCTACCCAGATTGAGCTATTAAGAACTCCAGATGTATCATATCGCACCGATGATCTTGTGTTGGTGACGGAGTATCCGATTAGTCCGAGAGAGCCATAAACTTCCAAGCTGTGATCGCCTAGAGCAATCTCGGAACCAAGATTAATTTTCGACAATCCTACTGCAACTTCTATTGTTCCATCACCTTCAATAATGTTCTGTGAAGCTGAATATATCGATCCTCCAAAATTTAAATTTCCGGTTTTAACTCCAAGTATGTAATCTGATTTGCCTTTTAATTCCGGCATCACTGTGTTGCTTTTGTACAATCTACCTTTACGAACTGAGTTATAAAACAACAGATAATCATCTGTTCTGTTGAAAGCCGCGCCCATTAAAACAGAAAGAGTTTTATTAAGTTCCTGATTATAAACAACACCAAACCACTGATTGGTTGGTGATCCTGTCTTGTTGCTGACTACCTGTTCAAGATCAAAGCTATCTGCTCCAAGCTCAAATTCATCTTTTACAGTATCTGCACCATAGACCCTTGTGATAACATAACTTGTGTCTTTATAGTCATTAACAAATCCAAGCGAACCGGTAA
>JAEUSG010000710.1 GCA_016788315.1 Fibrobacterota bacterium
AAAAAGCGTTCAGCGATCTTATATCACCTGAATCTGTCTGCCGGCTCGGATCGCCTAAGGAGTTTTTCAAATGACAATGGCAGCAGTGAACAAAGGGATGCGCCTTCACATCGGTATTTTCGGCAGGAGAAATGTTGGGAAATCGAGCCTGCTGAATTCGCTCACACATCAGAATGTTTCGATTGTTTCCGATGTCGCCGGAACAACAACGGATCCGGTGGAAAAGCCGATGGAACTGCTCCCCTTGGGTTCAGTCCTTTTTATCGATACTGCTGGTATTGATGACGATTCCATCCTTGGTGAACAGCGGGTTTTAAAGACAAAAAGCTGCTTCGACCGAACAGAACTAGCTCTCCTCGTTACCTCAGAAGGACACATCGGAGAGTACGAAGAACTTATTATTAATGAGTTCAAAAAACGATCAATTCCAGTGATTGTTGTTTTCAACAAATCTGACATTTCGACACCACCAAAACTAGTGACAGATAGATTTAACTCAGACAAACAAATATTTGTTAATACATCAGTTAAGTATAATACAGGAATAAAGGAATTACGGCAATCGATTATTGACTGCACCCCCGATTCCTTCGTAAATACTCCAGCTATTTTGGGCGATTTGGTTAACCCTGGCGAGATGGCAATTCTTGTGGTACCAATAGACAAAGAAGCACCAAAGGGACGACTCATTATGCCTCAGGTTCAATCCATTCGTGACCTGCTCGATAATGATTCCTGCTGCATGGTGGTTAAAGAGAGAGAGCTGAAAACGGCACTTGAAATGCTCAAGCGTCCACCCAAACTTGTAGTCACAGATTCTCAGGCTTTTTTGAAGGTCGCTGCAGACACGCCTAAAGAGATTCCAATGACCAGCTTCTCAATTCTCTTTTCCAGATTCAAAGGTGACCTGCTGACCCAGGTTCGGGGCACTCTTGCCATCGATAAACTTAAGCCTGGCGATAAAGTTCTTGTTGCTGAGGCGTGTGCTCATCACCCTATTGGCGAAGATATCGGACGGGTAAAAATACCGAGATGGCTCACTCAATACGTTGGAGGAAAGCTTGAATTTACAACAGTTCAGGGGCACGATTTTCCACCAAATCTTGAGGATTATAAACTGGTAATTCACTGCGGTGCGTGTATGCACAATCGGCGCGAAATGCTTTCAAGACTTCTTCATTGCAGCGAAAAGGGAGTTCCGGTTACCAACTACGGACTTGCCATCGCATACTCACTTGGAATATTCGAACGCGCACTCTCCCCATTCCCGGCAGCTCTTGCCGCATACATGAAGGAGAAGAAATGAACAAGCTTGAAATAACTAAATGGCTTAAAGAAACTGATGCTTCAAAGCTGGCAGAACTTTATGAAAAAGCCAACAAGATACGTTTTGAAAATGTCGGCGACGATGTACATCTTCGCGGTTTGATTGAGATTTCCAACTGCTGCTGCAGAACATGCGGCTACTGCGGTATAAGCGCAATCAATTCCAAACTCACCCGCTACCGGATGAAGAGGGAGGAAATCATTGAATGCGCTCGAAAAGCGGTCACCCTTAGTTACGGCACAGTTGTTCTACAGGCTGGAGAAGACCCAGGACTGGACGGCAAATGGATAGCCGATATTATCAGAGAGATAAAAGACAAAACACCGCTTGCCGTTACTCTCTCACTAGGCGAACGCAGCAATGAAGAGTTTCAACTTTGGAAAGATGCAGGTGCAGACAGATACCTTCTCCGTTTCGAGACCTCAGACGAAACACTTTTCAGGAAAATTCATCCGCCTGCACCTGGTCAGGGCTACACAAACAGAATTGAGATTTTAAAGACGCTGAAAAAGATCGGTTATGAAGCTGGCAGCGGAGTAATGATTGGAATTCCTGGACAGACATACGAAACTTTAGCCAATGACATCCTGACTTTTAAAGAGCTTGATCTTGATATGATTGGCGTTGGCCCATATCTTCCTCATCCTGAAACACCTCTCGGCGAAGAGATGAGTGCAGGGCTTAAGGGGGAGAATCAGGTTCCAAACATCGAAGAGATGGTTTACAAAGTCATAGCCCTCACAAGAATTGCAGCACCGGAGTCAAATATCCCAAGCACAACCGCTCTGGCGACAATTAATAAGGCAACTGGTCGTGAACTTGGCCTTAACCGCGGTGCAAATATTGTTATGCCCAACCTCACTCCGGTCGAGTATCGGAAATATTACGAGATATACCCTTCAAAAGCCTGTATTTACGAAACAGCCGAAGAGTGTCACGGATGCTTATCTGGACGCATTGCATCTATAAACAGAACAGTAGGCAAGGGTACCGGCAGCAGAAACCGCTAGCTATACAAATAATACTAGTCATAAGTTGTCTCACAACATTCGCTTAGTGCTTGTATTAAACTTCAAATGTTTATATAATCATAGTTATTAAAATCCATTTCATATACTAAGGGAGTAACCATTTATGAAACTATCAATTGCATTTATGCTTTTTGCATTCTCTTTTTTATTCAGCCTACCTCAATTTACAGAACTGCCATCTATAACCCGCGGTGCATCAGATTGGACAATACGCTTTGCAGTTTCTGAGTCTACCGATGTTGAAGTTACAGTACTAAAAGCCTCAGATTCATCGATTGTTAGACGGTTGACTGCCGGTCGACTTGGCAGCAATCCACCTGCTCCCCTTATTGCGAATTCTCTAAGCCAGACTATAAGCTGGGATGGGCGCGATGAACTGGGTAACACGACTCAGGCCTCAACACCGTTGATAGTTAGAGTGCGGGCCGGTATGAATGTGAGACCTGCCGGTTTTGTTCAGGTAAATACAAATTATTTCTCTAGATATACAGGAGCAGCATTTGACAATAATGGAAACCTGATGATTTGGGGTGTTTATGGTTTACTCACATCCAATTCAGGAATGACAGACAATTTCGGCAGCAATATGACGGTACGTCAATTTAACAGTAACGGCGATTACATTAAAACGCTGTTCCCCTACCCTGCACGTCAGCAGTCTGCCCCGTTATTGCCTTGGCGGATCTATCGCCGGCCTGACAGTACATATGCACCTGCATATTTCGGTTTTAACATCCCCTGTCTTGTAATTTACGGTTCGCTTATTACAATGTGGGGCGACAACAACAGCGCCTATTTCATGCTGCCATTTGCAGTTGACAACAAAGCCTGCTTTTACGGATCTGATTCTTTTGCCCTTCTCAACAACCAAAGCGCCGTAGAAGCAGCGCTGTTTCCATCAAACGGTAAAATGTCTATAGCAGGCGTTCCAAATTCATGCCAAAGTCACGATGGCCGCAACTGGTTTATGACAACAGGAACTACAGCCTATATCCTTAAGAAGAACGGAGCACTCGGAGGCACTTCAGTCTGGAAAACTTTTGATGCTGCTGATACGATGGGACTTACAGAAGGACTTGCCTTCGATAAAACCGGCAAAATTTACATGACAGACAGAAACCGTAACCGGATTTGTGTTTTTGACACAACATCCTGGACAAAAACTTCAGTTATCTCGGTTGCCAATCCTTATCGTGTTAATATCGATACAGCCACAGGCGCATTATACGTGCTCTCCCGCGATGGCGCAGGTAATCTTGCCATCAATAAGCTATTGCCTCCATATCAGTCAATTGCCTATACAGTTAGCGGTGCCGGTTCTATGACGAACGTAACTGCCGGCTGCCAGCAGTTTCTGCTGACAACCGCTGCACCAAAACCAATCGTTGCGCTAACCTTTAACAATGTAAGAATGTATCGTGATGACGGCGACAAGTTCACTCTTGTTAAAGATTTCAACGCAGCAACAAATACAATCAGAAACGGCAGTCAGCCAAACATGTACGAGCGTGTTGCAGTCGACAGAAGAAATGACAGAGTTTTCACTTCAAACGGCAATAACTCTATGTATCGCATTAAGGATTGGTCAACCGGTAGTGTAGTAAGGTGCACTTCATCAACACGTTCAGTAATTAATGGAGCAGAAATGGCCGTTGGGCCTGATGGATGTCTTTATGTCCACACAGGCGGATATACAGGGCCAATTTACAAATTCCAATCTGCCGACTATCCTGTTCCCAGCAATTTCGGTACTGCCACAACTAATCTGGTTGACACTAGCGTTGAGGGCAGACATGGTCCATGTTACGGCGATAAAGGAATAACCGTTCGCAAAGATGGGGCGGTCGCATGTATTCCAAGAGCATCAAATGGCGGTTATTATGTTAGAATACTGGATCCTCTGAATCCAAGAACTTCACGAAACATCGACTCCGGACTCGTATTTCCTCTCGCTAACCATGGCGTCTGGATGACACCATCACTCAATGTTCCCTGCAATGTGAGCAATGTCAAATTCGATTTCGATGGAAACATTTATGTAGGCTCGTCTCTAACAACTCCGAACCATAAACTTCCCAAGGGTTTTGTCATGACTCCCAGCTATTATTACAAAAACATAACAGTTGGCGGTATATACAAGTTTCCTCCGACTGGTGGATCATTCGATCGATTTGCAGCAACAGGAGCGACTCAAACATATTCTGAAGGGTTATCAATCTTCGGCGGAGGCAGCAATATGGTTGGAGTAGGCTGCATTTGCCGCTCTCCTCGCTTTGATCTGGATCCATGGGGACGTCTGTTTGTTCCAAATGCGCTGATATGTGAAGTTGCTGTAGTAGACAACGCGGGAAACAGGCTTCAGACTTTCGGTGAATATGGAAATTCAGATTCTGATCCAAACTATATAGCATTCGCAACACCAATGGTTGCTGCATCGTCAGACAATTACATTTACATAACTGATCCTAACTGCGCGCGTCTCTTAAGAGTACGTATGGAGTTTGAGCTTGATAATATTCCTACTCTGAGCCCGGCAGTTATAAGTGCGGAAAGAACTCTCTATACTATTTCTGAGGACAAACTAAGTTTACAGTCTTCACCGAACCCTTTCAATCCGATGAGCCGTATTACAATTAACCTGCCTGTCAAAGGTTCGGCTTCATTATCTGTTATGAATGCAGCAGGAAAGGTAATCAAGAAGACAGCTACGGGAATCCTTAGCCCAGGCATACATGAGCTATTCTGGGATGGTAAAGATGACAAGGGCAAACCGGTAGCAGCTGGAATATACTTTTACATCCTTGAGTCGGCGAATAAACGTGTTTTGCACAAGACAATACTTGTAAGATAACTCAAACAGGAGCGATATTGCAGCGCACAAGACAAAACATTTGTGTTTTGTCATCCAATTTGCCTATCTTGACTAGTCGTTAAAAAGATCTATACTTACAAAAAAAGGGAGAAATCATGAAGAATCTGAGACTGCTTCTTGTTTTAACAGCTATTATTGCCACAAGCAATGTCAATGCACAATGGCAAAACACCGAAGCTGGTGCTGCAGTGGCAGTTTTGTGCATGGCAACAAGCGGATCGAACCTTTATGCCGGCCTTAACGGTGAAGGTGTATATTTATCGAAAGATGGTGGAACCACATGGAAAACCTCCAAAACCGGCCTTACTGATAAGTACGTTTATTCAATCGCCGTGAATGGTACGAACATATTTGCAGGTACCAACGCCGGTGTGTTTTTATCAACTAACAATTGCAGCACCTGGACAAACGTAAGTTCAACTTTAGCGAACAAAATGGTTCGCTCATTGTTATATAGCGGTACAAATTTGTTCGCAGGTACATACGTGGTTAGCAATTATGGAGTTTTTACAACTACAAATAACGGTACATCATGGACAGAGGCAAGAACAGGTCTTCCTCCCGCACATGTGACAGCATTGGCTGTAAGCGGTTCAAATCTTTTTGCAGGAACATCCGGAAGCCCAAGCTCAACCAACAATGGTGTTTTTCTATCTACTGACAATGGTTCACTATGGGTTAAAAAAACCACCGGCATGGGTAACGGAGTTAATGTCAACGCATTAGCGATTAGCGGTACCATGGTCTTAGCAGGTACAGATAGCGGTGTATACATTTCTTCAAACAACGGAACACTTTGGACTAAGTCAAACACTGGCTTACCTGCTAACACAATCGTACACGGATTAACCGTTTACGGAAATACTATTTTTGCCTCAACGAGCGGAACAGCTGGCGGAGTATATTCTTCAAACAATAATGGCGCAACGTGGTCAGCCTTCAATCAAAACCTGATTACCAGAATAAATGCAACAGCAGTCAACTCGACTCATATTTTTGCATGCGTTAATGTTCACCTTACCTTTGGTATATGGAAGCGACCTATTGGCGAAATCATTGCTGTAGAAAAGCCAATTGTAAATTCTGCATCAGATATGAGACTTGAGCAAAACCATCCTAACCCTTTTACACCAACTACTTCAATCAGCTACCTCTTACCGGAAAGTCAAAAAGGTTTCCTGAACATCTATTCCAGCAACGGAACACTTATCCAAAGCACCAAAATCTATGGCAATGGAACCGTCAAGTGGAATGCAGAGAATAAAGCAGCAGGTGTATATATCTGTAAACTAATTACTGACAAAAATACACTTGTCAGAAAAATGTTATTGGCAAAGTAAAATCCATTTTACGCCCACCATGCAAATTGGTGGGCGTAACTATTCTCATTATTTCTCGTAATTCGCTTTAATCTCTTTTAATATTCCAAGCACTGCTGCGTCATTTTTTTCCACTGTTCTTCGATACCAGAAAGCAAGACTGCTCGCATTTGACCATGTTGCAATGTCTGCAGCAATACTGACCGTTTCAGAATTAAGTTCCGGTGACTTTTCCTTTAACTTAGTGAGATATCCATCATACTCAGCCTTCTCTCTTAAAGCGATAAGATTATCAACATCTTCCTTAAATGATTTATTGTAAATCACTTTTGGCAGCAGAGAGAAGAGATCCTTTTTATTGTTATTCCATAACTTTGCAATATGCGTTTCTGAACGATCACTAAATGCTTTAAGATATTTCCCCCTGAAATTCTCCGAAATAGCCGATTCATCCATTGCCTCTTTACCATACTTTGAAAGCACGTGTGAATAGGGGTTTGTTTCAGGATTTGTACAGGAAAACTGATACCAGCGCAAAAGGTCAAGATAGGCCTGATCACTTGGCGCCATATTAATCAGAACTTTAACACCCTCATCAGCAAGATCAGAGTTCTTAGAAGCTAAAATCTTTGCAAGAAATGCTGTTCTGTTACCTTTGGTGACTATTTTTAGTCTTAACTTTTTTAGCGCTTCTGAATCCTCTTCCTTTTCTTTCTCAATTCCTTTATCACAGAATTTTAATGCCTCCGATGCATTGTTGTCCTGATTTAACAAAACCGTAGCAATATTATAACATGTTGCAGGGTCTGCTTTACCCAATTCAAGGACCTTATATCCATACTCTTTTGCTTTTACATACTCTTTACGTTTGTAGTTATAATCCACAAGCGTATTCATAATTCCACCTGCAACATGGGTATTACCGGCAGATATAACGGGTGTTAAGATCTCCTCCAGTATCTTGATGTTCGCCTCTTTAGGTTCAACAAGATTATTTCGCATATACTTTATAAACAGCTGTTTTTGATCCAGGGCCAGCTTAAACAGACTGCTGATTCGCAATGCATTCGCGGCCTCAGAAGCCATTGAAGGAGGCGCAACCTTGATAAATGCGATAGCATTGTCGTATCCTTCCTGAAGAATTGCTTTAGGCATTGAGTCACCAACAGCTAAATAATCCATCAGTTTTTTGTAGTTAACATGCACTAATCCATAATGGCCTTCAGGATTATTGGGACTGACCTGCAAACAGGTACGAAACATTTCAGTTGCCTTGTCTAAACGATTATCTCCGATTAATCCATTGCCAAGCGCTATGTATGCTTCAGGTCTGTTTTTATCCTTCTCAATAGCAGCATTAAGTACCATAAGAGCCATCATGAATGATGGTTTACCAATATGCTTAACATTTTCTATTGACTTTTTGCCCATAGCAACTAAGGTGTCATAGGGCAATTTACCCATCTTATTTTCTTTAATGTGTGGAACACTGAAATTAAGTGTTGTACTCTTTTCTTGCCAGGTATTGCCGTTGTCTGGAGAAAAAACGAGACCTGTATTAGTAGCCAAATAGACATTAGAGCCATTTACTGCAATAGCTCTAATGGGTTTATTTTTAGGACTATTAGCAGATTGTGTAAAAGTAGCACCTTTGTCCTTCGATATGTAAACACCTTTGTCATCTGTTCCCAGAAATACATATGATTCGTTGGCACCGATAGCCCCCATTTTCTCTTCGTCCTGGGATTTTATTTCAACTTCTATCCATGACACACCATTGTCGTTAGAATAATAAAGTTCAGACATTGGTGATCGCGCAAAAACAGTGCTGCCACAGAAAGCAAGCTGGTTTATACCTTTTTCCTTCAGTTTTTTTGGTGTTGGAGCCCAGCTTTGTCCGTTATCATTCGAGACATACAGACCTTTGGACAAGCTTCCGGCAAAAATTGATTTACCGTTATGAGCAAGCTTTACAACCTCTTTTTCATCTAATCCTTTGTTACACTCTTTCCATCCATCACTATTTTTCTCCAATACATAAACACCTTTCCCTTTAGAGCAGCCAACGAATAGCTTGTCGTCTTTGCTCATAATTGCCGAAACATAAATGCCTCTTGGTAATCCGGTATTCTCTGGTGCCCAAGATTCGCCATCGTTTGTTGATACAAATACGCCCTTCTCACCTACGGCAGCATAAATGGCATTGCCAAGAAAAACAAATGAATAAACATATATTCCACCATAAGAATCTTTTGGTAGACCATAATTTGAAGCAAACCACGTTGCACCGTTGTCTCTTGAAATAAATGGCCCCTTCGACATTTCTCCGACAATGATAGTTTCCCCGTTAACAGCCACCCCCCAAAGAGATACACGATCCGCTGCAAAAATGTTTCCAATTAATCCAAAGAGCATAATTACAGGGATAATTACTTTTTGAGAAGTTTTCATAATGGCTTTCTGTTGAGGTTAAAGTGCTTTAAATCAGTATACTTCATTTTTATTTCCGTTCACAAGGCTATTATCGCAAGTCAATTCGATAGAAGTTTGTTTAATATGTTATGATCACTAAATGTATACACAAACTGTAACTTAGCTATTGTAAACAAAGCAATAATTACCTATAATATGTTTAATGAAAAAAGCAATTTTTGAATTCCTGGATTACAGGGACTATCTAAAAGAGGTCATCTCTTCAAAAAAAGAGAAGACACCCTCCTTTTCTTTTCGTCTGCTTGGAAAAAAAATCGGTTTGAAATCTCCAGCTTTCATTGCTGCTGTTGTAAATGGAACACGTTCTCTTTCGGACGGCTTGGCAATCAGACTGGCAACAGTGCTAAACCTGCGAAATAGAGAGCGGGAATACTTCGTTCATCTCGTCCGTTATAACGAAGCAAAAACACGCGAGGAAAAAGAGTTCTTCCTTATGCAACTCATGAATTACCGCAAAGAGCAGCGCATAAAGAGCATCAACCTCGACCACTGTGAAGTATATCGCGAATGGTACTATCTAGCAGTACGGGAAATCGTTAATCTTCCTGACTTCAAACCGGACCCGGAATGGATAGCAGCCAAACTATCACCAACCATAACGCCTACTCAAGCCGCCCGATCACTGGAATTGCTATCTAGATTGGAACTCATTAAAAATGATAAGGGCAAATGGGTACAATCTGAACCTCTTCTCTGGCAGGAAACTGAGTCTGTCTCCGATGCTAGAATGCTGATAATCAGAGACTATCATCGTAAAATGATCTCTTTATCCAAAGAGGCTCT
>JAEUSG010000747.1 GCA_016788315.1 Fibrobacterota bacterium
AAGAAAAAATGCTCATACAGGCTACTATAAAGATGTAGAGTTTATTATTATTAAGCATATCATTTCTCTATATGCAGGTCAATTCTGTAAAGCTATTTGACAACTGTCATCGCTCTCGTAAGAATCTTGTTACCAAGTTTAATACGATATATATACGTACCTGAACTCAGATTATTCGTCTTGACACTTGCTTCATAATATCCAGGTTGCGCTTTACCTTCAAATACTGTTTTGAGCAGTTTGCCGGAGTATGAGTAGATTTTAAGCGACATCTGTCCGCTATGCGGTATGGCATACGCGATTTTAGTTACTGGATTAAATGGATTTGGTGAGTTTTGTCCAAGCTCAAGATTGACAGGTACCAAAGAGGTTATAGTTTCAGCATCTGTCTCCCCTTTTGTTGTAAAGCTTACAATGTACTTTTTGACTGAATCAAGCAGGCACAAATTCGCAGAAGAATCCATTGATACTGCCGCTATGAAATAGCGGGTATTTGGTTTCAATCCTTTCGCCACGAATGTTGAAGAAGTATCATTGTAAATTGTACCAAGGAATGGATGAACCTGCGCAATATATTGATACTCAAATTTTCGTTGTGTTGTATCTCTGAGAGAAGTAATCAACGAAGCACTATCCGAACTCATAAAGACAAATACTTTCTTTATATCCGGTTCACGTACTAAACCTCTCGAGAATGGAGAGAATACCTTGAATGCTATTGAATCTTTACTAACCAATGTGCCTTGGTCAATGTTTGAGATTGTAAATGCAAGGTATGGTGGAGAGCAGTCGCAAAGCATTATTCTGGCACCATTTAGTACCGGATCAATGTTAGACCAGTTAACGTTGCCATTATTTTGTTTAACACCAACAGCTACAGTAAAAGAATAGTAAGTTTCTGGAACATTTGCTGAGTAGTATAACTCTGGCAATGAAGCTCTGTCATATGATACATCGGATACAGAATAGGGATTACGAACATATGAATAGGGATTTCTGAAAATCTTTATTGTATCAATTGCAGCAGAAATTAATCCTTTGTTTAGAATATTAACTTTTATTGTTCTCGACCCGGGCGTGTGAAGTGTATCAAATGAAACTTGCAAAGAGATTGGATTATCAGGTGCAGAAACTGTAGCACCCACATATTGTAATGATCCGTTTGGAATTCCATACAAATCTGTATTACGTATGCTTGCTATAGCTAGCAGCTTCTTGCCGGATTCTGCTGCTGGTGATGAAATGTGAATTCTATGAAGATATGAAGTGTTAGGAATTGTATCCAACCATCTGAATTGATTTTGAAATGCATAAATATTATTGCCAGAATCACTCGATATAAAACCGGAACGATAGCTAAAACGGGATGTATATGGATTCGGAGCACTGTCTGTAATATTGTTAAAGCATATAACTTTTCCTATCATTCCTCTGGAAGACCATATATCTGAATTTGCCCATTTGTATAAGGAATTATTTACAAATATCATGCCACCTGAATAGTCCTGTACTGACTGTGAAAGGTACCCTGAATTGAAATTATTCAGTCTATGCATAATATTCCCAGCAAAAACAATATTATCTACAGGTGAAGTCACCCCTTTATCGACAATATAGGATGACGCGAAAATTGTGCTAAGTTTACGCTTTCCCATTGTGTAATAGTCGGTAGAATCCTGGCTGTAAAAAATGTTATTTATGAATCGTATACCGTTGATATTTACACCGTCTGCTAAAAATGCGACTGCAGATGAAACACCTGTTTCCTTGGTAGTCTTTGTTCCAGTGAATTTCAGCCCTGATATTTCAATATGCGATAATGATGGAAACCAACGTTCTAATCTGATGTTGTTTCCATAAGTGCCACCGACCGCGAAAGGTGACCATGTGCGCATAAAATTGTTACCATTGGCAGCAGCAATTCCTGAACCAAAGTTGGTTTCGTAATTATTAGGTTGTACATTTATCACACACTGACTATCTGGGTTTGTATAGTGTGATTCAATTTTTATAGAACGTTCCCACCCTGGTGAAAAGAGGACATTCCATGGTACAATCCTATTGCTGCTTCTAGCTCTATCTCCCCAATTTGTCTGATACTCACCTGGAAGCATTCTTATATTATAAAAACGGGTAAGAACGGCTCTGGTCTTTCCCATTGCTGTGTCTGATTTTGAATAATCAAGCAATTGCGAATGAGTAATTCCATTTTCCAGCATAATTATTTGATTAAAGCAGCGATCTATTGATGTAAATGCAGTTGATGGTGTCATCACAGTTTTAAATGTAGCGGCTTCTGTAACATTTGTAAACCGTGCATCATCTGAATCAACACCGGTTGGTCTTACATACATTACAACCGTATCAACAACTGCTGTTGGAACAATAAAAGTCATCTGTAGCGCCCCTGAATTTTGTTCTGACCATGATAAAGTTATAACACCAGAACTAATGATTGAAGCACTTAGGCTTGTTCTTAAAATATTTACCTGTGAAAGCATGGCATTATTGGATGATTCAAAAAGTTCTTCCCAGGTAAGTCCGTCATCCCATGTTACCTGACCAACAATTCTTCCAGAATCGCTTATATAGAAAAAATAGAGTTTGTTTTTCCTGTTAGGATCGGCAATAATTGTGTAGTTTGATGCATTATCGGAAGAAAATGTTTTAAGTTGTGGTAGAGTGCGCGTTGTACCGTTAAGTGAAAGCTTGGCTCCTGTTGGGCATCCTGAAGCCTTAACCCAGAATATTCTTGAGGTTGTGCTGCCTACTATTGACTGAGTGGTGACAATTGGGACACGTTTTCCATTAATAATGAGATAATCACCCGCAGCCAAATCATCCAGTCCTGAAAATAGATCCTGTCTGTCTGGTTTAACGGCAATCAAAGTATCCTTTAAGACCATGTTTCCACCAGCCATTGATGTATAGTATTCAAGTGTATCAATAACTATTTGAGTATCGTTTCTAAAGAAATGCCAGGCTCCAGTAGAAGAGTTGCGATATGTAGTATCTCTGAAAACTCCAGCCGATCCAATTTTAGAAATCGTGTCATTTTTTGAAAGCGCAGTAGCAGTGTATTTGTGAACAAGATGAGTTTCTGTCTTTATCCCTTGTGTACATATATGATAGAAAGAGCTGTCTGCACTATTCCAGGTGACAATGTGGTTAAATCCATTTGATTGAATTGGTTGTGTACTGCCTAAAGCTGATATGCTAAAACAAAGAATCGCAGAGAGTGCTGTAAACAAGGTTCCCATTTTTCCTCCATTATTGTAAATACTTGGTTTAACAGCTTATTAGACGACGATTCTTGTCAAAAGGTTCAAAATGTTTTTTCAGTTTGACTTTAAATAGTTCAGGATTATATATTATTGCCACTTCTGCGAGAGTAGCTCAGTGGTAGAGCTCCACCTTGCCAAGGTGGATGTCGCGAGTTCAAGTCTCGTCTCTCGCTCCAAATTTAAGTCCCTCATAATCAAAAGGTTATGAGGGACTTGTCATTTCTCCGATTTAATTACCGGGACCGAAATTCCCTGCGTACCGTTTCTGACAATTCTGGGAGTAATCATAATAACCGTTTCCAGATTTCTCATCTCCTTGCTTTCAACAGAGAAGAGTTTACCCAAAAACGGGATACTTCCGAGTACCGGTAGCCGGCGAATAGATGTGACAGCCTTTTTTGAGATTAGGCCGGCAAGTGCAATCATTTCATCAGACTTAATATTTACATGTGTTGATACCGATTTTTCAGAAAGAGAAGGATAGTCCTTTACTTTGTTAACCCAATCTAAATCGCTGACCTCACAGTCAACTGACAATCTTATTCTGTTGTCATTTCCCGATAGTACAGGAAGGGCTTTTATCTTTATACCGTATGATTTCCATTGTACGCCAGCCTGTTCATTTGTGGCATATGCTATTGGCATCTGACCACCTGCAAGAAAGCGGGCTGTATCACCGGAACGGCAGACGATTTTAGGCCGTGCAAGTACGCTTCCATTCCCCTTTTCAATCATCAGTCTAATTTTTGCCATGACCGGCGAGAGACGCGCGACAGGACCAAGTGCGTAGGCTGGACCGGGAATAAGATTTTCAGGAATCTGTTTTTCGCCAAAGACGATTTCATTGCCTGATGTATTTAGTTTACCATAAGATACACCGCCCTTTATGGAGGCATCTGTAGAGGTGCTGGATATCCAGTCAATTCCAATGTCTGAACCATCCGAAGCTGATACCTCAACGATTTCCACATCGAGTTGAATTAGTGAATCAACTCTGCAGTCTTTTGTGAGGTTAATAATTTCAGGATATCTTTCAGTAATGAGTCTAACTCTGTTATCTTCGTCCTCTGTAGAGATATTACCGGATAGCGCTATCTGTGTTCCGCTTTTGCGTAAGGTAAGTGAACTGAATCCGGAAATAAGAGCAGAAGCTTCAAGATGGAGCGCCTCAGTCTCCCTGCCGGAAACTTTGATAGTCCAAATATCACGCCGTCCATCTTTAAAGCTGACTGTGAGTGTTACCTCGCCCGCCGAAACACCTGAGACAACCATCTGGCTGTTGTCGGCGGTTAAAAGTCCACGGGCAACTTTGCCCTGTCCGGCAATGGCTATTTGAAGGGCGCCTGGTACTGGAATAGTTCTCTGTTCGCCGATAAATAGCTCAAGAACTTCTCCGTATGTAAAAGTGCAGATAACTACTAATAAAAAAAATATTCGTTTACTCAATTTACTCTCCCCCATATACCTTTTACTGTGGTGCCGTTTACTCCAGTGCTTGATATTGAGAGTCTGACCAAACGGCGTCCTGAACCGTCATCTCGGAAAATTGTACTGTAGCTTGTGTGGCCTGTTGTAACATCGGGCATAATTATATCATTTTCGCCAACTAGAGTTCCTCCGCCGCTTAATGAAAGGGAAATTTTTGTGCCAGCGCACAGTGGCAAGCCTTTTGCGTCGGCAACAGAAAACCTGATTAATGCTTCGCCGTTTGGCGAGACATTAAATGTATCGGTAGCATTATGGAAAGTAATTTCTGGTGAACCGCTTATTACAAAACTAAAAGTTGAGAGCAGTTTACTGCCATTAATGTCAAAAGTTGAAGCGCTGATACTTCCTTTAGAGGAGTCCGGGAAAGGAGCATATACGGTTAGGTCTGAAAAGGCTTTTCCCGCTGAATCGCTAAGCATTCCAGGCAAAACAAGACCTGTAGTTGTTGAAAAGTGAACCATTGCTCCTGAGGATGGGTTTCCATATTTGTCTGCACAATATGCTATTGCTTTTAGAGTTTCACCTGATTTGGCTGGGATATTGCACCTTGTAAGTTGAACAGCAAATCGCGATGCAACAGGTGCTCCGCTGCAGACCATTATGGGAACCGCTTCAGCAAAGGCAATAATTTCGCCAATTCGTTCAAAATAAACTGCAGTTATGGATACCGCGCCTGAAGCTTTACCGCTGTATAAATGACAATGAACCTGACCATTTTTAACTGTATCAGAGTCATATAGTAGTTTTGCTACTGAATCGCTGCATGATATTACAAATCTGATTAGTGCTCCATCGATTGCTGTTCTTCCAGTTGAATCTGTTACATTATAGGTAATTGTGGCGAATTCCTCTCCTCCTGCCCCGTTAACGGTGAGTTTAGACGCTGTTAATGATTTAAGCCTGATATGCGCGGGTTTCCCGTTACCTGTTACAATAGGATTTGTATCAGATGATTTAGAATTTTCAGAATTTGTAGTGTCGGGAGCAACGGCATTTCCACATTGCATAAAGAACAGAAATACGATGCATATTAGAACTGATTTAGTCATATATTATCAACGGTTTATCGTCGCTTTTTTTTGAAATCTTTTTTACTACAGCCTCTTTTTCTGCAGCTTTTAAATTGTTGAAATCAACCCCTGGAGTTTCGGGTGGGATAGTTCTGTCTCCTACAGCTCTTAATGTAAAGCGCAATTTTGCTGATTCGGAGGCAAAGGCAAGCAGTTCTGCCTCCTCAGGCGTTACTTTAAAGGTCGCTGTATTATTTGTTCTAGAGGAGGCCAGAACCGGAATGTTCTGCAGCAGAGTTCTTGTCATTTTACCGCCCGAAGGTACTGTATATGTGGCTAGTATGTCAACATAATTACCAACACGCAATAAACCAGATTGTATATCTTCGCTGTTTACACCCAGGGCTAATACCCGTTCGCCGTCGTTGATCCGGCCTGCTAGTCCTTTGCTGTTTAACGGCAGTGCTGTGCAGTTCCATAGAATAGGTTGCCCCTTAGGAATGGCCACAGATGCTGTAACACGTTTAAGATCCGCGGCCTGTCTGGCTGTAACGGTTCGGACCGGGACATATGATCGAGGATAAAGTACTGTTTCACAATTTGCTGAATTAAGTGAATCGCCGGGCTCGATATTAGCTGCAGCAATAAAAATTTCAACTTTATCTTGAATAAGCTTGGTTGCTTCCTGTGAATCTGTATATAAAAGGAAAGCACCTGCTGCTCCAACAAGTAAAGAAACTGCAAATGCGATTTTAGAATTTTCTGTTATTTTCTTAATCATAATCTATTCCTATTGTGTATCCTGCACTTATGCGATGTCCTCCCTCAAATCCTAGATCCGATTTTGAAACCAGGGCATAATCGAGATAAAAACCACCAACGTTAAGCGAAAAACCTCCCGCGAAATCCGGGCGTCTGCTTCCGCTTTGATAACTTATACCACTCCGTACATCCAAAAAGCGATTGAGATTCCACTCTAGACCAAGAACCGGTTCATACATGAGCTTTTCGCTCATTGTTATGCCTAATTCTGTGTAAAGAGCTGCCTTGCCACTAAGTGCAGTAAACGAAAAAGCGGTTCTTAGTTCTTGGGCAGCAGTTTCGTCTCGGCTTTTGCTGTTTAGTCCCAAAGTAACTGCATTTCTGAACAAAAAGGCAGCGCTGACATTTTTAAAGAACATTGGAAACGATGCGCCTATATCTAATGATGCTACATCTGTTTGGAACGAATCTTTGCCGCTTTTTATCCATTTTATTGTAATACCTGTAAAAAAACTATCCAGAAGTTCAGCTTGAAATAATAGGGTGGCAATGTTGTCGCTGTAACTTATTCTATTATCGACTTTATAAGCTATTGTATCGGCATCTGTGATTGAGTCAATGTTTGAGGTTAATTCTACATCGCCTCCTGAAATTTGTGCCCAATATGCCCGTGCTGTTATTCGACCTGAGAGAGCAACGCCGGCTCCGGCAAAATAAAAATCATCTCCAAATGGCAGTTTTGCCTGCATTGTTGTGAAATCATATTTACCATTAAGAGTTGTCGTGGAGGCTTCGTATGTGCCTCTGCTTCCTGATAGAAGTGTCGCTGATTTAATGCCAGATAGTCCCATTTGCCTAACGCTCTTCGGCATTAGATCAAGAACGTTGGAGGTTCCGCCTGCCGCTGCCAAAGAAACTAGAATAAGTATTAACAGCGCGACAGGTTTTTGCATTTACAAAAAGATATTATCGATAAGGCGGGTGTCACCGAGGTGCATAGCACCTGCAACAAGCACTCCCTTATGAAGCCGTTTTACCGGTAATAAGGTTTCCGGATTAACGGCGGTTAAGTATTCTAGCCGGCCAAGAAGCTCTTTAGTCCCTTTTTTTATCGCAATAGATGGATTAGTATTACCACCTTCGAATGATGTACGTACAGAACTCAGAGCCTTATAAAGTGAGACAGCTTTTAGTCTGTCATTAGCTGAAAGACGGTTGTTTCTGGAGCTCATAGCCAGTCCATCTTTTTCGCGGACTGTGGCTACCGGAATTATTTTAACATTCAAATCAAGCTCTTTAACCATTTTGCTGATTATTACTACCTGCTGTGCATCTTTTTGGCCGAAATAGGCAAAGTGAGGTTTAACGATATTGAAGAATTTGAGAACAACTGTCGCCACTCCTTTAAAATGACCTGGGCGCCGCTTACCGCATAACAGTGTGGCCATGTTCCCCGGATCAACTGAAAATTCATCGTTATTATCATACATGCTTGCTGGAGCAAAAAGAATATCAGCGCCCGCTTTTCTTGCAAGAGCGGCATCTTTAACAAGCTGACGCGGGTATTTGTTGAAATCTTCGCTGGGTCCGAATTGAGTAGGGTTTACATATATGCTGACCACCACATGTGCGCCTGTCGCTTTAGCTTTTCTGATCAAGGTAAGATGACCGTCATGTAGTGCGCCCATTGTAGGTACAAAAGCTATGGTAGTCCCTTTTTTTCGGGCTAAGTCTGAATAGCGAACCATTGCGTTCTTTGTTCTAATAGTTTTCATGATGACCTGCCTTAAAAATGATATTATCGTTCCCCGATTAACAAGCTATTTATTAAATATTTCAATAACTGAACGAGCAATGCAATCTGCTGCTTTAATTAAACCGGCTGGATTAAGAGGATCTTCTGTTTGCATGGAAACCAGATTTACAACTGCTGCTGTACATGGCGTCTGTTGAGTTATGTATGAAATTTCCTCTTTTACTGTCAATGAATCATCTGTTGTAGAAGTAAGGATTTCTGCATATTTCTTTCCGATTACGTTGCCCGGATAATATGCACAGTATGGTGTTTTTGAACTGTCTGCACGGATTACTAGATAGAATTCAGATCCCGTTTCATTCGCAAGCATTACTCTTTCGGATGGATTTATAGCTCTGTCTCCCTCTCTGGCAATAGTTATTTCTATACCAGCTTCACGCAGTCGACCAGCTACAAGACGGGCAATTTTACGCGTTACGTCGCTAGCCCGTATACCTTTAGCTGTTACGTAGCCAGGGTCAGTTCCCCCAAATTCCGGATCGATCATAACCTTCTTACCCAGAACTTTACCGGAATAGGAAGGCGTCATTTCTATTATTACAGCTGAATCTTTGCTTATCGTTATTGCTGTGTCAATAAAACCTGCTGCTGATAATACTACTTTTTCCAACTTTGAATCGGCGAACTCTGCAAAACCATTAAGATCAGCAACAGTAATTAATGCAGATGCTGTATCTTTAATGTACACAGCTGCCGGTTTAGTGGTTCTTGCAAATATCTGAGTTACCTGTTCTGCCCGAGGATCTACAGGGAGACGCAATACGGCTGTTGCTGAATGACACTGAATTGGTATAGGATAGCCACCGCATTCCAGATAGAAATTGGCAATGCCGTTTTTCACCAGCGCTCTCTCCTTTCCCGCTGCTGCTAAAGTACCATCAGCAACAGGCATACCAAATCTGTCAAGAGGGCTAACGCGTACATGGATGAGCTGACCCTTTCTTCCATTTTCCTTATCGGAGAAAATAGCCAACCGCTCGGTTCTTCTGTCGATCACAAGAGGAAAATCTTTTACGGCAGAATATTGTGCTGAGATGTTTACAGCACTTACCGATACAGTATGCATGCCATTTGAAAGCGGTTCCTTTATGGCTACTACAAGAGTTTTACCGATCAATTTTGCAGTCTGAAGTTTACCGTCAATTCTGCACTCCTGTGACTTCTCGTCAAGAGAAACCAGACCATCAAGCTTGATCGTTACGAAATTATTGACAGTGTCATAATGGAGTTCTTTAACAACAGGAATATCGCCGGCAAAATAGTCGGCAATTCCTCTGAAATAGGCTTCAGCTTCAACGTCAGCACGGCTTGAATCCTTCAACAATGCTTCAACGGTAGTGTTGCTGATATAAGAAGGCTCTCCAAGTACGCCAGGAGCCGAACAGCGTCGCAGAACTGAGTAGTTTCCGCTGTTAAGAGCCCCTTTTCCGAATCCAAGCATTTTAATGAATGAGGAATGTATGCGGATTGCAGCATCTAGAGAAGGTCCTTCGTCACCTAACTTATAAAAGGTCTTTGACAGGTCTCCAGTACTGTCTTCGCCCGATGAGGCATTATGGTGGATGGAAATAAAGAGGTCTGGATTGAGGGCGTTTACAAGTTTGGTTCTGCCGAAAAGATCTTCTTTAACTGTAGTTCCTGTATCTAAAAAATCCCTATCTGTTGATCTGGTCAGGATCGCTTCGGCACCAGCTTTTTCAAGTTTGCTTTTCAGAGAGAGCGCAATACGCAGGTTTATCTCTTTCTCAGTTAAACCCTTTTTGCCTACTGCACCTGGGAATCGGCCTCCATGACCGGGATCAATGACAACCCTTCTGCCATTAAGAGGTACCTTAATCTGATAAGTATCTTTTGGTAAACTATACCATTCAGCTTTATTGCTTGTAGCGTTTTTTTGTTTGTGCTGCGTTACCCGGACTACCGGTTTGTTTGAACTGCATGCAATTAGAAAAAACAAAAATGCTGCTGGAATAAGATAATGCTTCATTATTTCTCCGTTGTTTCATCAATGATCCACTTAATAAAATCAGTATTACCAGCTTTAATGGGCAATGCTACTACGCAAGGACACTCATAGGAGTGAAGAGTTTTAATTCGGCCTGTTACAGTTTCATTTAATGACGATCTGGTTTTTAGAATAAGCACGGCCTCTTCGCTCTCTTCAACATTGCCCTTCCAGTTATAAATTGAGTGCATTCCAGGAATAATATTTGCACAGGAACAGAGCTTTTCCTCAACCAGCGTTCTGCCGATCTTCTCTGCTTCAATTGTATCTTTTGCAGTGACATAAAGTATTATGCAGTCTGACATTTATTTATCCTTTTTGTGAGCGAATTTTATCTGTTTTATATATCTTTGATATTGATCTCATAAAGAGTGATTAAAATAACAAACGGCGGTTTTACCATGCGAAAATATTATGCAATCGTAATAGTATTGATCATGACTTCCACTCTACTCTGTTGGAGTGAGACAGCGCATAAAACTATAGCTTTGATGACATGGAAGATGCTTTCTGCAGAAACACAAAAACGGGTGACAGAATTCATGCCATTCGGTGTTGATATAGTTTCCGCTTCAACCTGGCCCGATCAAATACGTTTTCACAGACCCGATACTAAAAAGTGGCATTATATTGAACTTCCAGTTAAAGAAAATCTCAGGGAACAGGATATTTTAGGATTTAAGTCAAAAACAGGAGATGATATAGTGAGTCAGCTTGACAAATGTTTAAGCGAACTTAAATCAGGAACGGCAG
>JAEUSG010000803.1 GCA_016788315.1 Fibrobacterota bacterium
ATTGACAAAAACTACTCTTCAGTGAATGTTCCAAACTCTTTAAGTTTGGCAATTACCTGAGTTTTAATCTCATTTAATCTTTTTTCGTTTTTCGCTTCAAAGCGCAGAACCAAAATTGGCTGAGTATTTGAAGATCGAATCAATCCCCACCCATCGCCGAATAGAATTCTGACTCCGTCGATTGTAATGGTTTTATTGACTCCCTGAAAGTATTTAACAGCTTTCTCAGTTATATTGAATTTATCAGCATCGCTTGCGCATTCAAGACGCATTTCCGGAGTTGATACGTAACTTGGAAGCTTCTCAACCATAGATGAAAGCTTCTCTGTGGTGTTAGCCATAATTTCAATTAATCTGAACGCTGCATAAACAGCATCATCATATCCAAAATAGCGGTCGGCAAAAAACATATGTCCGCTCATTTCGCCGGCAAGTAAGGCGCCTGTCTCTTTCATCTTTGCTTTAAGCAGTGAGTGACCTGTTTTCCACATAACAGGAACACCGCCAGCTTTTGTAATTTCCTCTTCCAGAGCCTGTGAACATTTTACTTCATAAATAACTGAAGCACCAGGTTTTGATTTGAGCATATCAAGGGTATACAGCAGCAGAAGATAATCACCCCAAATAACTTTTCCGTTATTATCAACAACGCCGATTCGATCGCTGTCGCCGTCAAAAGCGATTCCGGCATCAGCACCGGTCTCAGCAACTTTTGCTTTCAGATCTTTAAGATTCTTTTCGACAGTAGGATCCGGATGATGATTCGGAAAACGACCATCAACTTCGCAGAATAGCTCAACAACCTCAACTCCAGCCTTACGGAGAAGAGCTGGAACGAATAGCGCGGCTGTACCGTTACCGGCATCGACCACAACTTTTACCTTACGTTTGAATTTGAATTTTTCCAATACCATTGCTTCATATTCCGGAATGATATTGTGTTCTGTAACTGTGCCTTTACCATTAACAAATTTTTCAGCCTGGATTATTTCAAGAACTTTTTTAATTTCCTGCCCGTAAATTGTTGTATGATCAAGTCCAAGTTTAAATCCATTGAAGTCGGCAGGATTGTGCGATCCTGTAACCATTATGCTGCCGCCAACGTCAAGCTTGTATAGGCTGTAATAGGATAATGGAGTTGGAACATAACCAAGCTTAATTACATTAAGTCCTGAATCAACCGCAGCCTGAGCGAGGATGTCCATATATCGGCCTGATGAGAGCCTTACATCACCGCCAACGGATAATGTTTTCACCCCTTTTCCAGCCAGATATGCCGAATATCCCCGTCCGATAAGACGAACTGTTTCGTCGTTCAGATCCTTGTCGACAAGTCCTCTGATATCATATTCTCTGAAAATAAAGGGATTAATTGCCATAATTTCTCCGGTTGTTTTAAAGTTGAAGGCTAAAAATAGTTTTGAATGGCTATGTGATAAAACAAAAAAAAACGTCCCCCCTTTTTTGCTATGAAAAAAGGGGGGCAAGGGGGGTTTGAATTAAAAAAATCAGATCAAAAAGAGCATCTCTCTGTATTTTGGAAGAGGCCATGCACTGTCATCACAAATTGTTTCAAGTTTGTCTGCAACTGCACGCACCTTAAGCATTGCAGGAATAACCTTGCTGCAGTACTCTTCAGCACAAGCCTGTTCATCATGCATTTTTGCTGCCTTTTCTAAAGCTTTATCTAATTCACGGCAGCCTTTTTTTACCGATGAAACAAGTTCAAGCAGTTCGTTGGCAATTTCCAATGATGGCTCCAGAGCCTCTTTTGAGAGACCTGCAACTGTTAGAGTACTAACACTACCGGAAACTGTATTCAGATACTTGAATGCAGCCGGAACAATCATTGTCTGAGCAATCTCTTTAACAAGACCAGCTTCAATACCGATAGTCTTGATGTACGCTTCAAGATTGATGTGATAACGGCTCTTTACCTCATCTTCAGCTAGAACAGCATATTTTGTAAAAAGCGCAATGGTCTCTTTTGAAACAAGATGCTTCAGAGCAGAAGGAGTTGTTCTATCATTGTAAAGCCCTCTCTTTTCCGCCTCTTTATGCCACTCTTCAGAGTAATTGTCTCCGTTGAAAACAACAGGACGAACCTCTGTGATTGTTTCACGGATTACAGCCAATGCAGCTTTCTTAAAATCGCCCTCAGCACGCATCTTTGCTTCAATGCGGTCTGCGATTACATCAAGGGATTCTGCAATGATTGTATTAAGAACAACGTTTGGAGTGGAAAGATTTGCAGAACTGCCGACAGCACGGAATTCAAACTTATTTCCAGTGAACGCAAATGGAGAAGTTCTGTTACGATCGGTAGCGTCTTTCTTGATTTCAGGCAACTTAGAAAGACCGTGATCAAAGAGTTCATTCTTTGCTTTGGAAGATGAAGTTTCATTCTCGATATGGTCGAACACATCCATAAGCTGTTCGCCTATGAATGCGGACATAATAGCTGGAGGTGCCTCATTTGCTCCAAGGCGATGGTCGTTACCTGCAGTTGCTACAGAAGCACGCAGAAGATGACCATGATTTTTTAGAGCGCGGAGACAGGCAAGAATGAAAACAAGGAACTGGAGGTTCTTTTCCGGAGTCTGTCCAGGCTCAAGAAGATTATTACCGAACTCATCGGACATTGACCAGTTGTTGTGCTTTCCTGAACCGTTAACTCCAGCAAAAGGTTTTTCGTGGAGAAGAAGCGCCAGACTGTGTTTTGCAGCAACTTTGCGCAGAATTTCCATAGTTATCTGATTGTGGTCAGTTGCAACTGCAGCCTCTTCGAATATAGGTGCAATTTCAAACTGATTTGGAGCGACTTCATTGTGGCGGGTTTTTACAGGTACACCAAGTTTAATAAGCTCTTCGTCAACTTCCTGCATAAAGGAAAGGACACGGCTTTTGATAGAACCGAAATAGTGGTCTTCCATCTGCTGACCCTTCGGAGAAGATGCACCAAAGAGGGATCTGCCGGCCATAATCAGATCTGGACGCTGATTGTAAAACTTAAGGTCTATAAGAAAATACTCCTGTTCGCCGCCAACAGTTACCTTTGTTCTCTTACTTGTATTTCCAAAAAGCTTTAAAACACGTAAAGCTGATTTTTCAGCAGCAGCGAGTGATTTAAGGAGTGGTTCCTTTTGTCCGAGACTGTGTCCTGAATAGGACATAAAAATTGATGGTATGCACAATGTTTTTCCATTTGCACCATCCATAATAAAAGCAGGTGATGTTGGATCCCAAATTGTATAGCCACGCGCTTCGAAAGTGGCGCGCAGTCCGCCTGATGGGAAACTGGAAGCATCCGGTTCGCCCTGAACAAGCTGCTTTCCGGAGAATCTTTCAAGGACTTCACCTTCGCCGATAAAATCAATAAAGGCATCATGTTTTTCGGCTGTAAGACCTGTCATAGGCTGGAACCAATGGGTGAAATGAGTTGCCCCTTTTTCCATTGCCCACTCTTTCATTCCATTTGCTATTGCTCCGGAGATTTTAGGATCAAGCGGTTCACCAGCTTGAACTGTTGCCAAATATTTTTCGAATACTTCTTTCGGTACATAACGGCGCATAGTTTCACGGCCAAAAGCATTTGTACCAAATTTTTCTGAGAGGTTTCCTATTGCTTCGATTGTTTTAAGAGGT
>JAEUSG010000820.1 GCA_016788315.1 Fibrobacterota bacterium
GAAGTATTCTGCTGTACCGGCTCCTGTTTTGCCTATAACTCCTGTTGCATGGGAATCGTCCATGATGATAACTGCTTTGTATTTCTTAGCCAGCTCAACAATTTCCGGTAATTTTGCAACATCGCCTTCCATGCTGAAAACACCATCGGTTATGATGAAACGGTTTTCAAAATCCTTTGACTCTTCAAGCAAAGCTTTAAGCTGCGACATGTCGGAGTGGCTATATACTTTTCGAGTTACTTTTGAGCCGGTCAGTCGGCATGCGTCAATAATACTTGCATGGTTCAGACTGTCCGAAATTATGATATCTTTTTCAGTTGCTATAGTGGGAATCAGACCAGTATTGGCATTCCAGCAGGCAACATATGACAATGCCGATTCTTTTTGAAGGAAATCTGCAATTTCTTTCTCAAGTTCTCTGTGTATGGAAAATGAGCCGCATATAAATCGGACAGAGCCTGTACCGGCACCGAACTTTTTTAAGCCATCAATGCCGGCTTTTACGACATCAGGGTGGTCAGATAATCCGAGGTAATTATTTGAAGAAAGAACAAGAACATCGCCGCGCCCCTCCATTGAAACGCGTTGAGACATCGGAGAAGTCAGGAAAAGGGATTCTTTGTAGGTTCCCCCATTTTTTGCAGCACTAATTTCTTCTCTCATTCTCTCCAGATAACCGGCCATATGTGCCCCCTCTTAAACTTTATTTCTTATCTCTGAAGTATACAGTAAGGTGTATTTCACTTTTTACACCGCTCTTTTCCCGAATGGAGTGTGCACAGTCTGCATGATATCTTATGCTGTCACCTTTTCCCAGAGTGGCAGTCTTATCTCCTGTTGTAACATCCACACTTCCGTCAAGAACAGTTACTATTTCCTCCGTACCGGCAAAATGGCCTTCTGACACCATTGCACCATGAGGGTCGAATGTGACCCAATATTGTTCTAGCTCTTCAACCATTTGAGGTGGAGTGAGAATTTTTAAAGAGTATGTCTTTTCCGCCCCTTTAATGACAATGGCAGTTTCATTCCGCTGGATATAAAAGAGCTTTTCCTGTTCATGAGATCCGAGAAGTGCATTGAAATCAACACTGAGCCCCTTTGCAATTTTCCACAATGTTGCAATAGTTGGATTTACTTTTCCCTGCTCGATCTGAGAAAGCATAGCTTTAGATACGCCCGACAGACTTGCCAGTGCGTCAAGACTCAGGTTAACCTTTTTACGTAAAACGTGAACATTTTTGCCGATTGACGGCAGCTCATGCATAACAGCGTTCGCCATATTGAATCCCCTTATTTTTTAGGACCTATTTCTTGTTCAATATAATAGATACTGAAAATCAATTTGCAAATAATTATTGGCACAAACCGCGTTTATAGCTATAATATTGCAAAAATTTAACATATTGAACAATAATGCAATTAATGCAAACGAGATGTTTACATTGCAAAAAAATGTGTAAGTAGCGAAGATTATTTTGACATTTGAAGAAAAAAAATGGAGGCGGCGGGAATCGAACCCGCGTCCGGAGGTTTTCAAACAACAACCACTACATGCTTAGCCCGTCATTAAGTCTCGCTCCCGGTTTAGCCGACAGACAGGCTTCCGAAAACCAGCTCCTGAAAAATCTCGCCCTTCAAGTCCAGATGCAGCCATGAAGGACCAGTCCGCTATTATGACATTGTTACCCATCGCCGCAGACAGCGCGACAGGAACAACGGGCTTGCACTAATTAATTAGGCAGCCATGGCGTAATTGTTTTCGCCATTTAAAAAAGTAATGGATTATTTACGAGGCCAACCATAATCCTCGGCATGCGTCTGTTATCATCCGACTCCCGTCGAAACCAGTACGCCCCCAAAATGTCTCAAAGAACTGCATTGAATATAATTTAGACTACTGCTAATAGCTATAACTGCTTACTGGCTCGCCATGGCGAGTCAGTTTATACCGCCCCTAGCTATTAATACCTTGCCAGCTCTTCATCGAATGTGCCAACAAGCTTTTCGGCGAGGGAAGCCATCACCTTCTCTGAATCCATATAGCCCGACTTTATACGCTGCTTGAGGCGTGCGAGATAGACCCGCTTCTCCTCTTTTGTGCAGTTTTCAAATCGGCTTTTACGGACTTCCATGAGTATAACTCCATTTGTTTACTTACGTTGGAGCTATCGGAAGATTTTTTAGAAAACTTAAAGGGTTAGTTTAACTTTTTCTGCAATTTTTTCAGGAATAAGACCACATTCTTTTAAAAGAGACTCTTTATCACCGTGAGGGACAAAGGAATCAGAAAAACCGAAAGCGTGAACCATCTTTGTTTCTGAAACGCTATTATCTCTCATCAGTTCCATTATCGAAGAGCTTAATCCACCAGTAACAGCCCCTGTCTCAAACGTATAAACCGAGCTATGAGCTTTTAGGATTGGAAGAAGAGCAGATGTATTCAAAGGTTTCAATACACGCAAATTTAAAACAGTTGGGTTAATTCCACTATCTTTAAGAATTTTAGCCGTTTCAACTGCAGAATTTACCATCTCGCCATATGCGATAAATAGGACCCTGCTACCCTCAAGTACTGTTTCCGGAACAAGCGGTAGTTTCTTGTAATCATTTTTCTGAACTCCGCAAGGTACGTTTCCTCTTGGGTATCTGATACAAACCGGACCATCAATGAAGTTCATTGCAGTGTATACCATATCCTGCAGTTCATCACCATCTTTAGGTGATAAAAGTGTAAGATTTGGAACGCATCTTAGGAATGCCATATCAAAAAGACCATGGTGAGTAGGACCATCATCAGGCGTTAAACCGCCCCTATCTATCCCTATGATTACTTTGATGTTCTGCAATGCCAAATCATGTATTACATTATCATAAGCACGCTGTAAAAAAGTTGAATAAAGAGCTAAAACCGGCTTCAAACCTGCCTTTGCCAAACCGGCAGAAAAAGTTACCGCATGCCCCTCAGCAATTCCTACATCAAAGTATCTCGTTGGATATTTAGCCGCAAACTGATCCAGCCCCGTTCCGGTTGGCATAGCTGCAGTTATTGCAACAATTTTATCGTCCTTTGCAGCCAGATTTGTTACGGTCTGCCCAAATACAGCTGACCACGATACGGCGTCTGTTTTTGCGAAACATTGACCGGTTTCCTTTTCAAAAACTCCAACACCGTGGAATTTTGGCGCGTTTTCTTCGGCGTGTGTATATCCCTTGCCTTTTTTTGTTACAACATGGATTAGTACCGGTCCTTTGACATTTTTCTGAATGTTGTTAAAAAGGGTGATCATCTCTTCAAGGTTATGACCATCAATTGGCCCGAAATAGCGAAAGCCCAAATCTTCAAAAACTCTTCCGGGAAGAAGAGCACCTTTGATACCCTCTTCAAGTCGGGCGGCAACTGTCCTTATGCTCTGTCCCAGATTTTTCATTTTGCCGGTAAATTCCCAGATGTCATTCTTCAGCTTATTGTACCGAGGATCAGATATCACTTTTGTAAGATACGAGGACATTGCCCCGACATTCGGCGAGATTGACATCTTATTATCGTTGAGAATTACTGTAATATCCTTGTGCGAAGCTCCCGCATTGTTCAATCCTTCAAAAGCGAGTCCGCCTGTCATAGACCCGTCTCCGATTACCGCAACCACTCTGTCGCCCTTGCCTAATATAGCATTGGCTTCAACAAATCCGAGAGCAACTGAGATGGACGTACTAGCATGGCCGACATCGAAAACATCATATTCACTTTCAGAGGTCCTGGGAAAACCCGATAATCCGCCATATTGTCGGATAGTCGGGAATTCACCGTTTCTTCCGGTAAGTATTTTGTGAGCATAGCACTGGTGACCTACATCCCAGACAATTTTATCAGAAGGAGTGTTGTATGCATAATGAAGCGCAAGAGTTAATTCGACTGTTCCGAGACTGCTTGCAAGGTGTCCGCCGGTTTCAGAAACCACGCTCAATATTCTTTCACGCACCTCTTCAGCAAGAGTGCGAAGCTCAACATTATTAAAAGAACGGAAATCTTTTGGTGAGTTTATCTTTTCAAGCAGTGACATATTATCCTTAGTTTACCCTCTCAACTATAAAATCTGCAAGTTCTCGGAGCATAGCTCCCTTTTCGCCGAACAGTGCCAAAGCATCTTTTGCTTCATTCACAAGACGCTTAGCCTCAGCCCTCGATTTATCTATGCCATAAAGTCTGGGGTATGTTGCTTTGTTGTTTTCCAGATCTGAACCGACATCCTTACCAAGAGTGGCTGTATCGCTGGTTAAGTCCAGAACATCATCTACAATCTGAAATGCCAACCCTATACCCTGGCCATACTTGGTTATAGCAGCAAGTTTTGCCTCGTCAGCACCTGCAATAATAGCTCCTGTACGAAGGGAGGTTGTAATGAGTTTTTCGGTTTTATGAATATGGATGAATTCTAAAGTTTTGGCATCAACATCTGCTGTGCCTTCAGACTCAATATCAGCTACCTGACCGCCAATCATTCCAGCCGTTCCGAGTGCGCTGCTGATTTCTTTAACGATTGGCAGACCAACGTACGAACCGAGAATTCCATAAGCGTGAATGCAAAGTGCATCACCGGCAAGAACAGCAATAGCCTCGCCGAAAACCTTGTGATTTGTCGGCTTGCCTCTACGGAAATCATCATCATCCATACATGGCAGGTCATCATGAATAAGGGAGAATGTATGCATCATTTCAAGAGCGCAGGCAGCTGGATAAGCCTTATCCCCTTCGCCTCCGCATATTTCATGTGCAAGCAGACAAAGAACGGGGCGAAGCCGTTTACCGCCAGCAAACATCGAATAACGCATCGACTTATGAATAGATACCGGTTCAGCAGATTCGGGTGGAAGAAGTTTCCCTAACCACTCATCAACCTTTTTGGTTTCGGTTTCGAACAGTTTTTTAAGATTCTGATTCATTGAATAAATCCATGTTGCGAGTTTCAAATTCAGCCGAACCGTCGGCCGTTCTCTTTTTGAGAAGTTTTTCTATCTTTTTTTCAGCATCAGACAACTTGGAATAGCAGGCTCTTGAAAGTTTAATCCCCTCTTCATAGTAGTTAAGGGCATCATCGAGAGTGAGGTCGCCGGTCTCCATTTTTGAGACAATCTCCTCAAGCCGTTCCATATTCTGTTCAAATGATTTTACTGCTGCCATATTTTCATTTCCTACGTAAATTATAATTTATCAGCACTCTCATTTATCACTTTTTTAACTTCGCTGATGATTTTTCCCTTATGTAAAACCGTTTCCAGTTCCTCACCCGCAATGAAATGCGAGGAATCAGATACAATCGTACCGTTTCTTCTTGTGATAGAATAGCCCCTGCCGAGTACCCCAAGCGGGTTTAGAAGCGTAAGTGATGCAGAAGACTGACCTAGAGCAGCTTTTGCCTTTTCCAGCTTTCTAACCCACGCTGCATCCATAAATTTCACCACATCATCCAGTCGCTGTGAAAAGTTTTCGACCATAGATTGGGGACGGGTAAAAACATAACTGCCGGAAAGCCTCTTTAAACGCTCTTTGGCCGACTCTACACTATGTTTCAGCTGAGTAGCTATTGAATCTGAACATCCTTTAATCTGCAATATAAGATCGTCACGTGAAGGGATAGCCATCTCAACAGCCGCTGAAGGGGTTGGTGCGCGTAAATCAGCGACAAAATCAGCAATTGTAAAATCTGTTTCATGACCTACAGCGGAGACTATCGGTATCTCTGATTCGGCAATTGCACGTGCAAGAACCTCTTCGTTAAATGCCCATAAATCTTCAAGAGAGCCGCCTCCACGTCCAACTATTAAAAGATCTGCCTCTCCCCATTCATTGAATTCACGGATCGCTCTTGCAATATCCTCAGCCGCGCCATCTCCCTGAACCTGTGCGGGAATCAACACTAAGCGCACACATGGATTTCGTCTCCATGCAACACGCACAATATCGCGTAGAGCAGCAGCGCTTTCGGACGTAACGATGCCTACGGTTTCGGGATACGCTGGAAGAGTTTTTTTCCTCTCTTGATCAAACAAACCCTCTTCAGCCAATCTCTTTTTCAGCTGTTCAAAGGCAAGCTGCAGATCGCCCAATCCGGACGGACGGATAGACATCACATTCAGCTGATATCGCCCCATTTTTTCATATACTTTAAGCGAACCGCCGACGATTACCTTTTGGCCATCAGCAGGTTTGAAACGTAGAGCCTGCCTCTGCCATTTCCACAACGTACATGCAAGTTGACTTTTATCATCTTTAAGGGTAAAATAGATATGCCCCGAAGAGTGGTCGACATAATTGGAAATCTCCCCCTCAACAAGCAGCTCGGGGAAACCCTCTTCGATATACTCTTTAACTAAAGTGGTAACCTGAAATACGGTCAGCGCTTTTGGCGTATCAGATGCCAACCCGTTTCTCCGCACTTAGTATTGTGTTATGCATAAGCATGGTGATTGTCATCGGACCGACTCCGCCCGGTACAGGAGTAATAGCAGAAGCCTTTTTCTCGCATGTTGCATATTCGCAATCGCCAACCAATCTGAAACCGCTCTTTTTTGAAGCATCAGCTACTCTGTTTATTCCGACATCGATAACAACTGCTCCATCTTTAATCATGTCACCTTTAATGTAATCGGGGCGTCCTGCAGCTACAACTAGGATATCAGCCTGTTTTGTGAATGATGCAATATCTTTTGTAGCAGTATGAACTACCGTCGTAGTGCAGTTTCCGCCTTCAATTTTCTGCATAAGTAAATTTGCTACAGGTTTGCCGACAATATTTGAACGGCCGACAACAACTGCATGTTTGCCCTTTGTGTCAATCTTGTATCTTTTCAGAAGTTCAATGCAGCCTGCCGGTGTGCATGGAAAAAGGTAACCATCGCCGATAACAAGCCGTCCAACATTAATGGCATTAAAACAGTCTACATCTTTTGCCGGATTGATTCTGTTGAATACACCGCTTTCATCTTTGACGCAGGGAATTGGGTGCTGCACAAGTATTCCGTCGATTTTATCATCAGTATTCAGTCTGTCTATCACATCCATAAGCGTTTTTTCGCTGCAATCCGCAGGGAGTTTTATCGTCTCAGAGTGCATACCCAACTCTTCGCATGCTTTACCTTTCATGCGGACATAGACTTCTGATGCTGGATCTTCACCAACAAGAACAACAGCAAGTCCCGGAACATGCCCCTTTGCCTTTACCGCACTGATTCTGGAAGCGAATTCTTTACGCATCTCCTCAGCTGTCTTTTTTCCATCTATGATAATTGCCATAATTTTAACTCCTTTGATAATGATTTTATGATAAGAAAATAACTTAAATTAAGTTCTGTTTCAGCAAAACATTTATATGCTATATTTCTTTTATTAAAATGGCTAAAACAAAACTACACTTTAAGGCTGACAAGTGCGACTACTGCGGATCCTGCGTTGCCGTGTGTGAGCCTGATGCATTACTGCTTACCGATACTGCTATGTTCATTAATCACGACAAATGCATCCGCTGCGGACGCTGCACAACCATCTGTCCTTTCAGGGCATTAACCCTTGAGGAAATATGATTTCACTGCTCAAGGATTCTTATGATGCGATTGTTGTAGGTGGAGGTCCAGCAGGTTGTCTCTCTGCGCTTAGACTTTCCGAGAAAGGACACTCTGTTCTTCTTCTCGAAAAAGATCGCGAGTTTGGTGTACCGGTACGGTGCGCAGAACTTGTCGGAAGCAAAGGCTTTTCTCTGGCCATTGAACCTAAGAAAGAGTGGATTACCCATATCGCACACGGTGTAACTTTTGTTTCCCCTAGCGGAATACCTGTGGCTGTACCCACTCCCGAACCAGCCTGGATGCTCGATAGAGCCCGAATGGAAAATGATATGGCTCGCATGGCCGCAGATAAAGGGGCAGATCTGCTGGTAAGAGCAACAGCAAGTGCCCTCCTTTTTAATTCCGAAGGTAAAATTAACGGCCTCACTGTTATGCATCCTGAAGGTATACGCGACTTCAAATGCCGTCTTATTATCGCTGCTGATGGCGTTGAATCAAGAATGGCTAAGCTTGCCGGTATAAATTCTGCAATAACAGATCTTAACGACATCGGAATTTGTGCGCAGTATCTTGTCAGCGGTATAAAAAGTGATAATGGGTTTCCTGAACTTCACTTCGGTAAAAACATCCTGCCCGACTGTTATGCATGGATGTTCCCCAAAGGCAATGGTCTTGCTAATCTTGGACTTGGCATTAGAACTGTCTCCGCAAAAAATGAATCTCCTGTTGAAGTACTTAACCGCTTTATAAAACTCCGTTTCCCCGGAGTAAAGCCTCTTCGACTCACAATAGGCTCTGTTCCTCTTGGTATGTATCTGCGAAAACTGATTACTGATAATTTCATGGTTGTCGGCGATGCTGCAAGAATGGCAAACTGTCTTGATGGCGGCGGTATAACATTTGCGCTAAATAGCGCTTCAATAGCTGCAAAGGTTGCCTCCGACGCACTTTCAAATGGCGACACTTCTCTAAAAGCGTTGTCACCATACGAAAAGGAGTGGCAGAATGGTATAGGCAAACAGCAGGAACGCACATTTAAGCTTAAAAATGCCGTTTTGAAGGTCACAGATGATACTATTGAGAAAGCTGCCAAATCACTGATTAAAAAGAAGTTTGAAGATCTCGAATACATGGATCTTCTCAAAACAACCATCTTTAATCAGCCCAGCTTAATACTTGAAGCCATTAAACTATTTAAAAGCTAAAACTGTTGACACTGTTTACTCGCATAACTAATATTTGTGTAATATTAATACTAGACGAAAGTTCATTCAAATTAACTTTTAAGAGGAGGTCTTATGAAGAAGGTTCTGTTAGTGGCGCTTCTAGCGTTCTTTGCTGTGTCAACAGTTGACGCAAAGACAAAGTACAAAATCAAAAAACTTGCAACAGGTCTGGCTGTGAATGTTGATGGTTTTCCAACTGAATGGAATGAATCTTATTTTATTGATTCACTACACTCAGATGACAACGTTTATGCAAGAAGCACATGTTTGGGAGAATGGAATCCAAAGTGGTATCAGTACAAACTATACCTTGCATATGATGATGAATGGATTTATGGAGTAGGTGTAACAACAAGAGATTCAGCCTATGTACTTAGAACTACTGGCTGGGCTGGCAGCGGTGACAACATGAAACTTAACATTGGTGGTCAGGCTCAGGCGTTTTACATTCCAAACGATGGTGCAGCACCTGTAACCAACCCTTCTTGTCCTTTCCAGTCAAATGTTAATATGTTTGCCCGTGCCAGGACATATGGAAATCTAGCTGATTCTCTGCCAACATATGAGTTTAAATTCAAAAAAGAGATCGTTATTGCTTTTGAAGGACAGACTGAATTTGATTTCAGCTTCGGTTCTGAAGAAGTTAACAGCGTTTGTGCTGATGAGTCAGGTTTCTTCCTTGCTGTAGGTGCTGAGTACACCGGTTTCAAACAGAACTGGTCAGGTAACCCTTGGGATCAGGCAACTTACTATCCTACTTTCACACTTGATACAGCTAAAGGAATTGAAGCAGAAAAAAGTGTAAGATCAGTTACAGTTACTACACTTTCTGCTAATCCAAACCCTTTCCTTCCTGCAACAACAATCTCCTACACTGCTCAGAACGACGGTGTTGTTAAGATTTTTGACGCAGCTGGTAAACTTATCAGAAGCGAAGCAGTTAAGGCTGGAGCAGGTAAAGTTCATTTCAACGGTACTTCACTTGCATCAGGCGTCTATGTAGCACGTCTTGAGTCTGGTAAGACTGTTGTCAATACAAAGCTTTTCCTTACTCGATAAGCTAGCTGTTTAGTTGTTTCATACTGTCGGGGTGTATATTATGTATACACCCCGATTTTTTTATCAAGCAGTTGAAGAGGTCTTATGAAGAAGATTCTTGTAGCAGCACTTCTAGCTTGCTTAGCTGTAACAGCTTTTGCAGCACCATCAAAATACGCTATCAAGAAACGGTCAACAGGCATGACTTTAAATATTGATGGCGCTCCGACTGAGTGGAATGAGTCATATTTTATTGACTCGCTACATTCTGAAGACAACGTTTATGCAAAAAGTTCATGTTTACCAGAGTGGAACCCAAAGTGGTATCAGATGAAACTTTACCTAGCCCACGATGATGAATGGATTTATGGTGCTTGTGTTGTAACCAGAGACACTGTAAATATCATCAGAAAAGGTGGTTGGGTAGGTAGTGGTGATAACATGAAACTCAATCTAGGTGGACAGGCTCAAAATCATTATATACCAAATGATGGTTCTGTTCCTATTGGTTCAGCAGCGGGCCCTTTCCAGCCGTACGTGAATATGTTTGCAATATGCAGAACCTATGGAAACATTCAAGACTCTCTTCCTACTTATGAATGGAAGCTTAAAAAAGATTTCATCTTTACTTATGAAGGTCAGACGGAATTTAAATTCAGCTTCGGTTCCGAAGAGATTAACAAAGTTTGCGACAACGAATCAGGTTACTTTTTAGCTATAGGTGCTGAATATATAGGTAACAAACAGGATTGGAGAGCCAATCCTTGGGATCAGACAGCTTATTATCCTACATTTACACTTGTGGACACTCCTAGAATTGCAACAGAAAAAAGCATAAAGGTAGTTACTATTGCTTCTATTTCAGCAAATCCAAACCCATTTCTGCCCGCAACAAGCATCACCTATACTGTTCAGAACGAAGGTGTAGTTAAAATTTTTAACACTGCTGGTAAACTTATCAGA
>JAEUSG010000821.1 GCA_016788315.1 Fibrobacterota bacterium
CCTGATAACCCTTAAGACCCTTTTTGGCTTCCATAATTCGCTCCTACATTAATTAGCTGTGATTATAGGTCATACAGGGCTAAAATATACTCATAATTTTTATTATGCAAATATAAAATGCATAGTAAAAAATATTTCTAAACAATCAAACTCTCAGATCCCGCTCCTTCGATTCTCTATATTCACCCGGAGAAAGTTCAAACGTCTGTTTGAATAGCCGGCAAAGATAATTTGCGTTATTGAGTCCGCTCTCTGATGCTATTCTGTCAAGATTATAGGAAGTGGTTCGAAGCAGCGATTTTACCCTCTCTAGCCGTATTGAATGGAGGTACTGCACAGGTGAGAGACCGGTTCTCTTACGAAAAAGTCTGGAAAAATGTTCAGCGCTATAGCCAAATTCCCCGCTTAACTCCTTCAATTGAAGTGACTCTTTATAATGGTCGTTAAAATATCTAAGCGCCTCCTCAATTCTATCAGTTGAACCTGTTGAACCCCTGCTCCGAAGTTCATCAATGAGTATCATTAGAAAATCATAGCAGGCTACGGACATATCGCGGAAATCCATCCATTGACCTTTTGCAGCTTTTTTATGAAAATCAAACAGTGTAGAAACGGCCAGCCCCTTACGTTCGAGATGGAAAAGAGAGCCGAATTCATTCTGAATCTTCTTCACGATAGGCTCTCCGGATATGCCGGTCATACCTAACCAGATGAACTCCCACTCTTTCGACAAAGCAGGATCAAACCAGTATTCAAAAGGTGTATCAACATGACATAGAAAGGCCATTCCTTCTACCGCCTCTTTTGACTCCCCTCCTGTTGTAAACCTGCCGGCACCTCGAAGCGTGTACTGGATGAAGTAATAACCTGAACGGATACCCATCCTTCGTTCATTCCATCGGTAATTAATGTCAGAAATGATCTCATGAGCTATTGATGTAGGCCTGATTATCTCGCTGCTCCGGTACGAAGAAAGAGGAAAATGATAAACTTGCTTCATAGTGTAAATATAGCTATCAAAACATTTTAACTGAATCTATTGCGCAACCAAACAGTGTTGACTAGTCCTTTGACCATTACGAACAAATGCAGTATAAACTCCGCGAGCCCAGAATCTTGTATTCACATGAAGCATGTCCATACCTGCTGAACTTTTTTCAACCCGTTTATATACAACCCGACCCATAATATCAACAATGACGATACTCCAATCATGCATATTTGCACATAAACGAATTGTCAGTACGTTACTGAAGGGGTGCGGTGCAATATCAACCAGCCTTGCTTCTTTAGCATACGCCAACTCACCAATGGTTGATGGCGCAACTGAATCCAATATCGACTGACTCGTCTGATAAAATGCTCCACTAGGTGTCTGCTTTAGCCGAACTGCTCTTACTTTATAGTGTCGCCGCGTATTCGATGCATTTACATCCGTATACGTAGTACCAGTAATGGGAATCGATGTTAAATTCGACCAGTTGCCATTCAATGAATCTGCTCTTTCTACATAATAACCAGCACATCCGCTATCTTGTGAAGGTGCCCAACTGACCGAAACTTGATCACGATTTACACGTGTCAATTGCAGCATTTGAGGTGGTTTAAATGGATATAACTGCAGTGTAGGATCGCCTATTAATGCAACGTGCACACCTCTCGCCGATGAACCTGCATTCTGGTAGTAGTATGCATTGCCCTGGGTTAACAGAAGCATATCTCCCAATGTTTCACCCTGTGCTAATGTATGCAAAAAGAAATTTGGTCTGCCGCTCCAAAAAGTGGCTAGAGTAAGTCCTTCTGCAGCAATTGCCGCTCTAAGGAGGTTATTATCACTGTCAAAATCACCGAAATAAGAACCGAATAACGGCAGGAAAACAGCGGAAACCTTTTTCGAAGCAAAATCTGCAGTTGTAGCTACGCCACTGCACGATGTAAAGCTACCGCCGCCGCAACCATACCCTAAAAGCCATGTTGAACTGGATGTCTGAGTGAGAATATCCCCTGTTGTAACCAGTGAATCAGAGACCAGTGTTGGGAAACCGCGCCATGCGCATTGTGAAAAGCCCTCTCCCATGCCGGTAAAGTTATCGTCTATTATACCGCGCTCAATTACTTCAGCGCCGCCATATCGGAACAGATGATTTTTATTAAGATAACGCCTTATAAGCGCGGTATCAGACTGACTGAACTGGCTAAGTCTAGCAAAGTCAACACGACCTACACTTATTTCCACTGCGGTTGGCGGATTGTTCTGATCAAACTTACCATCCCCTGGGATATTGTCATTGGCATTTCGGCTGGGAGCAGTGGTATTAACCGTATTGTCTGTCCAGGCGCCATTCAAATCGCCATAATACACATCCGCCGGCCATGCACCAACATGATCGGTGTGTCCATCGGGGCCCATTTGACCAGAATAGGGGACAGGAACATGTCCGAGCAGAAATGCGCATTTCATTGTTGCCTCTTTTTGATAAAGAGCAAATAGTGCCCGGCGAACAACTGTAACGGAATCTGAAGCGCGTACACGCAATCTACTTACTTGCCATCCGTCACAAATGAGGTCAACATGAAGCCTGTTTACAACATCCTGCAGCTGTGTGTCGATACGATCCTCTACAACAAGTGCAACTCGACCACGGTTTAGTGTAACTGGTTTACCGTAACCAGCCAGCAGATATCCATAAGCGTTACCCGTAGAAACTGAACGAACAACTTGATATTCCATTACCGTCCCGCGTATAAGGGAACTATCGCTGTATGAAGAGGCGGTATCTGGAAGTGTCGCAATAGAAGTCCAGGTCGTTGCACTTCTGATCTTACGAGATATTTGAATGGAAGTTCCTA
>JAEUSG010000007.1 GCA_016788315.1 Fibrobacterota bacterium
GTCTATCATTGTACAACCAGCCTTAAATTGAAAGACACGCTAGCAAAGGAAAGGGTCTCCTGGCAAGGAAAGAAAAATCAAGTGTTACACTTCATACTTGAACATGGCGGTAAGTTTTTGAATAAGTTCAGATACAAGTGAGACAAGAAGTTAGTGTTGTAAGGGCTGTGAAGTGGTGGGTAAAGCGATAGCTTTATCCCCATTTTACAGCCCCTTTCATGCAAGAAAAAAGGTCTAGGATAGGTTTTGACGAAACACAAACCTAGGAGGCCTTTATGCAGATTATTGGACTGCACAAGAATATCTATAAACTTTCTTCTTATACTTTGTCACAAGAAAAACTTGAAATTCATCGAATTAAATATGAAAAACATGTTAGAAACTGGGAAAAACTAAAGTCTGAACAGGTATGTGATAAGACCTGCAAGGAGATTGTTGGCATCAGTCGGGCTACATATTATCGCTACAAAAACCACCTTGCTGAACTTGAAAAAGGAATTCTTCCTCCTTCAAAAAAGCCTAAGACCATTCGAAAACCTCACTGGGGGGAATCTGAAAAGCAGCTTGTTCTCAGACTCCGAAGAGAAAATCCTACTTACGGAAAGGCCAAAATCGCCGTGATCTTAAAACGGGATCATGAGCTTACTTTAAGTGAGAGTACTGTTGGTCGTATCCTTAAGGGCCTCATTAATAAAGGCCTTATCAAAAAATCTCTCTCTGCTCCCAGACAAAAACGAAGACGGCGATTTAAAGGGCATGCTCAACCTTGGAGGTATGGAATGAAAATCACAAAACCAGGTCAAATGATTCAAATTGATCATATGACTGTCTCTAAAAATGCCTTCTCTGCTAAGCACTTCCAAGCCTGGGATCCCACATCCAAGTTTATCCATGCGGGCCTTTATTCTAACGCCAAAAGCCGTACCGCTAAAAAATTCTTGAAAGACCTTATTCAAAAGGCCCCCTTTAAAATTGAATCAATTCAAGTGGACGGAGGATCTGAATTTATGAAAGACTTTGAGGAAGCCTGTTTTGAACTCGGAATTTTACTCTTCGTTCTTCCTCCGAAACGGCCCCAATATAACGGGGGTGTTGAAAGAGGAAATCGCATCTTTAGAGAAGAATTTTATTCGCGAAAAGATCTCTTTCCTAATTCTGTCCATGGTCTGCGGTCTCATCTCTCTAAATCACTCAAAAAATATAATTCTTACAGACCTCATTTTAGTTTGAATGGACTCACACCTTTGCAGTATATTCATCAATCCTATCTTATGCCCCCTTGAGTCTCATATGTACTGAACTCATACACCAATAACGTTCTTTCAGATGCAGTGTAACCTAAAGCTATACTTTTAATCTGCGCTTGATTTGCTTGGGCAATGTCAGAGGGAGAATCGGAGATAAAGAGCATTTCATCTTTGGCAACGTTTAATTGTTTCGAAATAGTGTCCCATAGAGTTGGATTAAGTTCATCCGTTCTGGTTTCCGTCAATTGAAGTTCTGGTATAGGATGTTTT
>JAEUSG010000020.1 GCA_016788315.1 Fibrobacterota bacterium
GATTCTATTGGCCGCATTTAATTTTGCCGGCGCTTCAATTCTTGATTCCTATAGACTGACACCGAGTCGCCAATATTCGATGCTGATTGACTCAGCAATGTATCCTGCAACACTGCTCTCTCCTGAAGCAGCACTCCTGAAACTTAATGCTAAAAATGTTAAACGGGCTACATTTATAGACTATACCAAAAAAGAGGCGGAACTAATCCTATATTACAGTGATCCTGATATCAAGGGCATGTCTGTTAAAAGGGATAGTCTTGTTCCTGGTATAATAATGTCAAGTTTTCTTTTTATGGAGCTGAATGAGTATATCCGCTATATCAATGCAGGAGAAAATGCAGCTGAGTTCACTGCCGGAAGCCCGTTTTTCTCGTTGGTAGAAAGAAAAAAGAAATCTTTCAACCCACTCGATATTGAAATTCCTGTAAAACTTCCTGCATGGGCACGCCGTTTTGTAGGAAGCGAAGGGCCGAGAATAAAGATTACTGGTAGTGTTAAACTTATTGCCGGTGGTAATAGTCATTGGATTGAGGGCGCACAGGACGCCTCGTCCCAGAACGAAGGTTTTCCAAATATTACTTTCGATACTGAAATGAATTTTTCAGTATCCGGTAAAATCGGACGTTTACTTGATGTGAACATCAATATGTCCACCGCCAATCAGTCTAGTGGTGAAGATATTGCAGATCAGCTTAAGAAGCAGCTTAAATTACATTACAAAGGTGAGACACCTGATGAACTTGAAGATGAAATACTGCAAGAGGTTGAGGCTGGTTACACCGGTTTCTCAATGCAAGGTGAAGAGTTCAGCGGATACAGTGTTAGCGGAAATGATGGGTTGTTTGGCGTTAAGGCAAAACTGAAATTTGGAGATTTGAATGTAACCGCCGTTGCTGCTCAGGAGAATGTTAAATCGGAAAAAAAAGATTATAATCCAAAAAGTAATGAAACTGTACAAACGAAAACAGAGCGTGAAGTACAATATGATAAAATGTTCTTTCTTGACTCGTTATTTATGAATTCATATTATAATCCAGCTACAAGACATGGCCGTTCATTGTTGAAAGTTTATCTCTTTAAAAAGGATCCTTCAGTAACAAACGATAATGCAACACAATTTCAGGAAACACATAAGCAGATTGGTGATGGGTATTACAAAATCATGCGTCCGGAAGCCAATCAATACGGGCAGTCAGAATTTTATATCGATCAAAATAACAAGGGATATGTTGTATTGTCCGTTCCTTTAAACAGTACGGATCAATTGCTTGCCTGGTTTGAGTACAAAGATAGTGTTGGTACAAAGTCCAGTTCTGATTTGGGCTTGTTATATTTTCACAACGATAAGGCAGTAGCAGAAACGGTTTATGTTGACAACAGGCTGATTAGGCCATACGTTCTAAGGCCTGTACACATGGATGCGTCTGTTCCACAATGGAAATTAATGTGTAAACACGTTTATGAACTAGGAAGTGTTGATCCTCAAAACAGAAAAGATGTTTCTGTCGTAATCAGTTATCAGGATACTACGACTAATCAGTTTTTCAACAGTATAGATGTAAATAAAATCAACAAACCAGAGGATCTCGTTAAGATTTTTGGACTCAATGATGAACTTGGCGTTCTTAAAGTTGCAGATAACGATATCTTTCTTTTTGATTATGGTGCATTGATTCTTCCTCCGATTCTCGGTCCGCAGCCTTTTAACAGCGATTCCTTACCAAAGGATCTTCCGCTAAATAAAGGCATATATGAGTATCCCAAAGAGCAGCATGAGGCAAAAGGTGTAAAAGCAAGATATAGAATCGACATAAAATCGAGAGCCGCATCAGCAACTTTTTCATTAGGCGTTATGGATGTAGTTGAAGGATCCGAAGTTATTCGCGCCGGCGGTGTAACTTTAGTAAGAGATGTTGACTACACCATAATGTATGATATCGGACAGGTTAGCCTGATTTCAGAAAAGGCAACATCGTCCATGAAGGATCTCTCTGTAGAATATCAATACTCTCCATATTTTAATATCGATGAGAGAACGTTTGTTGGGGTCAGAGCAGATTACCAGCTTGAAAACATTGGAACGGGTTCGCGTGTTTCTGCTTCGTGGCTGCGTAAAGCTGAAACCGGTCAGGATAAAAGAGCACAATTAGGCAGAGAGCCGACCTCAAATATGCTTTTTGATGCATATGCAACATTGTCGTGGGAACCAAAATGGATGACCTCTATAATAAATAAGGTTCCAGGTATCAATACAGATCAAAAGTCAAAATTATCTGTTCAGGGCGAAGTCGCTAGAAGTATCGTGAATCCCAATACCAGCGACAGAAATGAGGCCGTTGTTGATGATTTTGAAGACAGTAAAACATTGTTTCCTGTGAGTCTTTCTGATATTGCCTGGCGTTGGGCCAGTCAGCCGGATACCTCAATTATTGGTAAAGATGCCGTTACAATGCAGTGCTGGGGTGGCAATGGCCGTGATCAAGGAATTATGCAATATAGCGGACGCTTTGCATGGGTGTCACCGGCCGGTATTCGTGAAAAAGATATATGGCCAAATACTGTAGATCTTCAGGCAACGGTTAGTGTGTTGAGAATGGAAATGGCTCCTCACAAATTACAAATGAATGGTGCTGCGACAGGTATCGCTTCAGAAGAGTTCAGAAAGAAGTCCTGGGGCGGCGCAATGGCTTCTCTGGGGTATGGCGTAAAGGATCAACTTGAAAATTCGCAGTTTCTCGAGCTGTGGGTACTTCCAACTGGCAGCAGAGGTCTCATGCATATCGATTTGGGTGAATTAAGTGAAGACTTGCGTATTGGATATGAGATTGACGGAACAAAAAACAGTGATACCAATACTTATGTATTGTGGAATAGCAAACCGGACGGAAAGTATAATACGGAGTATTTTCTTGGAGATAATGCCATCTCCACCAGAAATGATGTTGGCTTGGATATGCGTCGAGATGCCTACGAAAAATTTATTCTCCCCTATGAGTCTGTTTCTCCTCCTGGAATTTCATATGATACGATTGGAATTAACGAGGCGTCTGACCCCGGTGGCGATAACTACTCATACAGTGATGAGATTCGTGATAGTATACGTGGATATAATGGAACAGAAATGAATTCAACAGGTCGGAATTTTGACAGAACACGACAGAGTGCAGATAATGAAGATCTTTTCAATAACAATGGGTTGGTTGATACCCGAAGTTCATATCATCACTATTGGATAGACTTAGCGGCTGACACATTAGACCCATATTACGTTTCGAAAGCCAATTCCGGTTGGAGACTTTACCGGATACCTTTACATAACCGTAAGATTACAGGAAGAGCAGAGGATTCTCTTATACCGTATAAAATCAATAATCCGGTATTGTCAAAGGCTAATGGAATAAGAATATGGATGAATGGAATTACTGGACTTGGGGCTGTCAATATTGCAAGAATGGAAATAGTCGGCAATAGATGGGCTTCAAGAGATACTGCTGCCCCAGACAGTTCTAAACCAAAATTGAAGGTCTCCGTAGCCAACACTGTTGACAATGATGATTACAATTTAATCCGGCCTTCCTCAGATTTGATACCTATATATAATGATAACTCTTCGGGTAATAGGGAGAGGGAGCAGGCTCTCAGACTTGAGTATAGTGATCTTGCAAAGCCATTTAAGGAGATAAAGGCAGAAAGAAACTATTCTAGAGGTATGGATTTCAGACTTTATAAGAAACTTTCTCTCTACTATTATCCCATAGTTCAAAATCAGGCAGGTCGACATGAATACATTTTTATTCGTTTCGGATCTGATTCTGCAAGCTTTTATGAATACAAAGTAAGAAAAATGCGATATAACGCATGGAATACAATGAATATTAATCTAAATGATTTAGCTACATTTAAAGAAAATATTCTTAGTCTGCGTGCAGATAAACGAGCGCCTGTTGATTCATCCATGGTGCAGCCTGATTCAGCAATTATCAGAGTTAAGGGATATCCAACCTATGCGGATATAAAATGGTTCTCGATTGGAGTGGCACGTGACACAACAGATAATTCAAGTTATTCAGGACTTGTTTATGTAAATGATCTTAAACTGCTTGAACCTGATAAACTTGAAGGTAATGCTGCCCGTCTAAAACTCACAGCTGATTTCGCTGATGTGTTGAGTTTTAATACCGGCGTTTATTATAAGGATGGTTCATTTCTAAAACTCAATGAAAAACAGGCCAATGGAGGAGCCTCGGAAATGGCTGTTGACGCCTCTGTATCTTTTCCTCTTAATAGAATGCTCCCGGCTTCATGGGGACTCAGTATTCCTTTAAGTGCTACTGTTTCGTCAACAATTCAGCGGCCAAGGTTTATACCAAGTTCGGATGCCAGTTTAACCGATGATGGTTTGAAAGAGATATTGCCTGACTTGTATAACAGGCTATTAGGAAATAAAACAGATAAGCCTGATACCGGTTCGATGGTTAGCGAAGATTATGAGACTGTCAGGAATCAAAAAACTTTCAGTACCTCTTTTAAAAAGACTACGCAGTCAGATAATCTTGCCGTAAATATCCTTCTTGACAGAATTTCAATAAATGGCGGATGGTCAGAGACAATGTCAGAATCTCCAAACAGAGCAGATACATCAGAAAGCGTTAATTCTACCTTGACATATAGTGCTACACCGCGGACCGAAAAGGTGTTTGAGCCATTTGTTAAAAGGGGTGAAGGATTTATAAAAGAACATTTTGGCGATTTGAAATTACGCTGGTACCCCAGTTCGTTGGAATTTACGCTTTATAATACACAATATTCAACAACTCGGGAGGGGACAAGAGCTAATCCAAGACTGGATTTTATCGGATTAAACAACAAAAGCACTATGACTATGTCTCATTCATATAATATGAATTATTCCGGTCTGCTTGACTGGAAATACCTTAAGATTGATTTTACGCACTCGAATTCTGTTGATAGAAACCTGAATAGCGCCCTTGCGAAGTTGGGGGATGATTATCTCAATTTCGCAGATAAAAGTGTTTTCGGAAGAGATCCTCAATTTATGCTTGCTGATGGCTCCCGCTTTATTCTTGAGGGAGAAACTGGAAACACTCAATCATTCAGCTATACAGTAAATCCGGTAGTTTTCTCTTGGTTTACTCATAGATTAAGCTATAACTCAAATTTCGGGCTTGGTGTGAAGCAGGGCAAGATAGGATTAGTTGAAAATCGTTATCTTGATTTGTCTTCTAGCACAGGACTTACAGCTGATCTTGAATGGCAGTTTCTTGATATGTTTGAAAAACTGAATACAGGTATTCTTAAGGGTAAGGGCGATCCGGTTGTTAAACCTGTAAAAAGTTTTCTTGATAAGCTTGGATTTACCAGGATTGGCTTCAATTATTCCATCAATCAGAAAAAGAATATTACGGGTCTTAAAACAGTACCTCTGGAAATTCCGGAATATTTTCTTTTTAAGGCTGGTTTCTATGGCTCTACACCGCTTGGGATTCTAACTGGTGATGGTGATCATACAGCTTTTGGCGGCTGGAAATATGCGGCAAATCATAGAGATGAATATGTGGATCCTACACGGGTTGCCTCTAATGATGGTCGTGAAGTAGATTTAACTGGTAGCACAAGCGCCTCTTTCAATATACCACTGCCAATAAAACTCAGTCTGAATTTAAGTACAAGCTTCGGAAAGCGTTGGGCTGAGTCGGGAATGAAAACTAATGTCGATACTACATTTAATTATCCGAACTTCACAATCAGTACTACGATAAGTGATGCGATTAAGCTATTCAAATATATTCCTGTTGCGGGAGACTTTATACAGACAGCGGCTTTGAACAGCTCATATCAGTATTCACGTGATTTAGAATTGAAGTTTTCGGATGTTGTGAATAGCGAACCATGGGAGTCCAATAAGCTGAAATATACATTTGCACCGCTTGCAAGACTTACTTTTGATCTTAAAAATAAAATGCATATCACGGATGATTTTAATTACTCCCGTGAACGAAATTTCAGTACAGACAATACTGCCGGTATCAAGGGCCGTGAGAATGAAACATGGTCAAATAAAGCATCTTTAACATATTCATTTGCGAAACAGCAACCGATCAAATTTCTTATGTGGGAGTTTTCGTTTGATAATCAGTTGAGTCTCAATTTTGACTGGACATTGTCGCACACTACCGATTATGAATGGCTGGTTAGAGATGGCAATGGAAAGATATATCGTTCACTTGGAGAATATGAAAAAGATAATGCAGATGTAGCACATATTAATAGAACATTGAGTTATGCGGTAACAGCGGGCGCTAGCTATAAAATTTCAGCAAAAGTTGATGCCGGCGGTACAGCATCATATAAGCGAGATCTGAAAGTTCTACCGGGTTTGGAGGATGATGCAGATGAAAACCATCCCGAGTATGATATTGCTCTTAAATTATGGGTTCAGTGGGTCTTTTAAAAAGGAAGCAGGAGATATAATTGGAAAGAGAATTGATCATCAACGTGGCACCACACGAAACAAGGGTTGCTGTTATCGAAGACGGCCGTCTTGTTCAGGTGCTTGTGGATAGACCTGAGTCTGAGAGACTTGTCGGAAATATCTATTTAGGCAAAGTATCTAATGTAGTTCCCGGTATACAATCAGCCTTTATTGATATCGGAATGGAAAAAGCGGCCTTCTTAAGTATGTCGGATATACGATCTGACTTCATGCGACTTGCAAATCAGTGCGGTGAAGATGATGATGCAGAAGGTGAGTGCAATAAAAACAGCAGAGATTTACGTATTGAGAAGCTTTTTAAAACAGGGCAGAACGTAATAGTTCAAGTTGTAAAGGAACCCGTCAGTACAAAAGGGGCGAGGGTCACTACACATCTATCATTAGCCGGCCGTTTTCTTGTACTTCTGGCAGGGATGAAGTTTTTAGGTGTTTCAAAAAAGATATCTGAAAGAGGTGAAAGAAACAGACTCAGGGATATTGTTAAGCCATTGATGGTGCAGAATGCCGGTTTCATATTACGGACAGCAGCTTTAGGTGCTTCACCGGAGGCAGTTGAAGCAGATGCAAAAGATTTGCTTGAAAAATGGAGCAATATTCAGAGTGATGCGGCAAAAAAAGCGGCCCCGTCGGTTTTGCTGGCGGAGCATGATATGATATCAGCTGCTGTCAGAGATTATTTCAACGAAAGTTCGCTCCGCT
>JAEUSG010000058.1 GCA_016788315.1 Fibrobacterota bacterium
CTTGAGGACATTGTTTTATGCTCCTAAAATGATTAAAATTAAGTACAACAAAATATAATAGACTTGTAACAGTTCATTGTTGAAATCTTACTGTAAGATTTATATTCAGTTGGATGTACTTTTTAACTATTAAGCAAAAGGAAATACCATGAAATACATAGTTTCGTTTCTTATTCTGGCCACTATGATATTCTATTCAGGCTGTTCAAACAATCCAACAAATAGCAACCCCGCACCCATCAAACCTGCACCTAAGGATTCGATGAAGCTGATTGACAGCAGCACATTCACCATGGGAGCAATAGGCAGCAGTTCTGACGAGAGCCCCACACACGAGGTTACTTTAGCAAAGTTCTACATCGATACTACTGAAGTAGCACAGGCAGAATACAAATCTCTTACAGGAACTAACCCTTCCCGTTTTCTGGACTCACTGAAACCGGTTGAAAGCGTCAGCTGGTATGATGCTGTTCTTTTCTGCAATGCAAGAAGTAAACGAGACCGCCTGGATACCGTATATTCTTATACATCAATAACCGGCACAGCCTATATCGGATGCACCGGATTGACAGCACTACAAACTGACTTTACCAAAAATGGATACAGACTTCCTACCGAAGCAGAATGGGAAAAAGCATGCAGAGGCGGGACTGCAACCTCATTTTACTGGGGAAATGGGATGTACACAAGGAATGACACTATAGCAGTTGACAGCAATGCAGTCTGGTTCAACAACTCACAGAAATATGACAGTCGCGACTCTTTATACGGAACGCACAGAACCGGATCGAAAAAGCCAAACTCCTTACGTCTTTACGACATGGCAGGAAATGTACAGGAATGGTGCCATGACTTTTTCGGATCGTATTCATCCGGTGCACAGACTAATCCAACCGGTCCTTCAACAGGAACAGAGAAAGTTATCCGTGGAGGTTCATGGGGCAACCAGATGTCAGCTCTTCGGAGTGCAAGCAGACTTAAGATGGCTCCACAGAACAGCACACAATATGTCGGTTTCCGCTGTGTACGAAAGAAAGTAAACTAACAAAATGTCAAAAGTATCAATATTACGATGCAATGCTTATAACAAAGATGAGATTAAATCTAAACTCCTTGAGCTGACTTCCCTTATCGGGTTCGACTGGAGACAGATAGAAGGTAAAAAGGTTTTAATGAAACCTAACCTTCTTTCGTCAGCGCAGCCGGAAAAGGCACTCTCCACGCACCCGGTTTTTGTTCGCGCCGCCGCCGAAATCATTCTGGAAGCAAGACCTCTTTCCTTATCCATTGGCGATAGCCCTGGAATAGGTAATTGCCGTTCGATAATGAAAGAAAACGGTATAGAGAAGGCTCTGGAAGGGCTTCCGATAAAGGTGGCTGATTTCACACAGGCAGTGGAGGTAACATCAACTCTAGGTCATCACAGAACCTTCTCGGTGGCAACAGACATTGAAGAAGCGGATATTATCATCAATCTTCCAAAAGTAAAAACGCACTCATTGATGGGATTTACCTGCGCGGTCAAAAACATGTACGGCACCATTGTCGGCATGACAAAAGGGCGTTACCATCTTGAGTATGGGCGGGATGCAAACCGTTTTTCAAAGATGGTCACTGATCTCTGCTACAGAAGAAAACCTGATCTTACTCTTGTTGATGGAATAGTTGCCATGGAGGGTAATGGCCCCGGCGGCGGAGATCCCTACAGTCTCGGCCTAGTATTGGCAGGAATAGATCCTACAGCAATTGACATAACAGCTTGCAGAATCCTTAGTCTTGACATCGATAATCTTCCTCAGTTTAAGGCTGCAAAAGAGGGCGGGTATGGCGACCAATCCCCAGAGGTGGTTGGGCTTTCCATTGACGAAGTAAAAGTGTCCAACTTTAAGCCTGCTGAAAGCGGTAAGGGATTCTCAAGAATTCCACCATGGATACTTGAATTTTTCCGTAAACTTGTAGCAATGCGTCCTATTGTCGACAGGAACAAATGTCGACTTTGCAATAAATGCGTCGAAATATGCCCGCCAACCGCCATGAAAAAAAGTGACAGGATTGAAATAAACAGGGACACGTGCATTAATTGTTTCTGCTGTCAGGAGATCTGCCCATTTAAAGCTATCGAGGTAAAAAGGCCTTTGTTTGGCAGGATCGCGGCGAAAATATTGAAATAAAAATGGGTGCTACACACCCTCTTCTGTTGCAAGCGCCTCTTTCTGTCTTCTTGACCAGTCAAGCGCAAAACGGATCATGAGCATTGCACAAATATTCGCGACGATTGAACAGAGAGGTCCGATAATATTCCCTTTAAATCCCAGAGAGAGCGTTATAAAGGCGGTTGAAGTTGTCATACCAAGAAAGACCGCTTGCGCAGCTAGGGTTACAACGGGACTCTTCAAATTGGCGGCCAACCCTTCTGATTGAAAGCGAAGAGCTGTACATAGCGGCAGAAAAGCGAATAGAACGGCGGTTATTCGAACATCATTAAGCAGCGCAGGATCAAGATTCTGCGCATGAACGTAGTAAAACTCCGCGGGACCCGGAATGATAAAAATCAATGGTATAAGTCCAAAAGTAAGACCGATTACAGCTGCAAACTTGAGTGTTCGTTTATCATTCTTATCCTTGGGAGGAAAAGTAAGAACGGTGGTGCGTAATTGGTTGGTAGCAAAGGTCATTGGCGCGACAAGACTTTGAGCGAGATAGTAAACAGGCAGCATTTTTTCCGGATCTGCAGCGCGCGCAATAAAGGCCGCCAGCAGATTACTGGACAGATTTAGAAATATACCGCCGGCCGAAAGTGGAATATTAAAGAAAAAGATATCCTTTTTACCAGGCACCTCTCCTGTTGCTTTCGGAAATTCACACATATGTTTTCTGGCGAAGAGATAGATCATCAGAGTTTCTACAGCAACAGGTATTACAACACAAATCGCAGCCCATAAGGGGCCAGTCAACCCTACCGTCCTGAACACAAGCGACAGGACAAAAGTTGAAGCAATTCTTTGAACGGCGGCAATTGATGCTTTACCCGATTCTCGGCAGAGATACAAAGCAACCATATAGCGGTTTCGTGTGAATACAAAAAAGTTAAATGGAATTAAAAATGCTAAAAAGAGACTGCCAGATTTCTCAATTGCCACAGGCATACCGAGAATTTTACCCATAATCAGATGAGAAAGCGGAGTGAGGCTCACCAATGACTGCAGTATGATTACTGCAATCATTAGCATTCTGTTTACAGCCTGATAATTCCTTAGCCCCTCGATAGTTTTTCCATGAACCATACCAGTTACCATCATGCCGAAACCAAGGGTACTTATGAAATTCATCATCTGCTGAGCCTGAATCAGACCGGCATAATCACTTACGCCTCCCGGGCCGGCTGACGCTACCATTCCGGCTATCGGAAAGGTCAGATTCATTGTGGCGAACTGCAACGCAAGCGGCAGATAGAATCTAAGCAAATCTCCCGTTGTATATTCGCCGCCAGTTTTCATGATAGTCTTGTTTTAAAATCGTTATAGCTGAATTTTTTTACGATTTCTACTGATTCATTATCGCTTATGCAGATTGATGGAAGACGAACACCGTTAAATGTGTTATTCTTTACCATTGTGTAATGCGCCATATCATGAAATACAAGCTTATCGCCCGCCTTTAAAGGCTCTTTAAAGGAATAAACACCTATCACATCGCCCGCAAGGCAGGTAAGGCCTCCAAGACGATATGTATGAGCATACTCTCCTGCGGTTCCGGCACCAGTAATATTAGGACGATATGGCATTTCAAGGACGTCCGGCATATGCGCAGCTGCCGAGGTATCAAGAATTACATTTGGTAAATCAGCAGATGGTGCGACATCTAGTACAGTAGACACCAAAATACCTGTATTAAGGGCGATAGCCTCTCCAGGTTCAAGATAGATGGTTTTAAGATTGGGGTATTTCTTCCAGAAGCGGGTAATTTCACTGCACAGCAGGTCGACATCGTAACCGGGGCGGGTTATGTGATGGCCGCCACCCATATTGACCCATTCCATTTTCTTTATTATCGTATCAAAGTGCTTTTCAAAATGGGGAAGAACGCGTTGAAGCACATCTGAATTCTGTTCACACATAACATGAAAATGGAGTCCTGTTATGCCATCAAGCAAGTCGCTTTTAAAATGTTCCGGCCTAACCCCAAGCCTTGAGTGAGGGCTGCATGGATTATATATCTCTGTCGAAACCTCTGAATATCCAGGATTAACCCTTATGCCAAACTTCATCGCGTCTTTTGAAGCTGCAGCTCTCTTTTTGAAATGTTCCCACTGTGAAAACGAGTTGAGGTTAACAACATCGCACGTTTCTAGAAGTTCATCAAATTCCCAATCGGGAAAGGCGGCGGCAGTAGCATGAACCTCACCACCGAACTCTTCACGTGCAAGACGAGCTTCGTCGGCAGAACTTGCTGCTGCACCGCATAGCACTTTGTTAATTTCAGGAAAGAGACTCCACATTGCGAACCCTTTAAGAGCCAGCATAATTTTACAGCCTGTACGTTTCTGAACGCTGTCCAGCACTTCAAGGTTTTTTCTAATAAGCCCTCTATCAACTACATATGCCGGTGTCTCAATCTTTGAAATATCTTTTATCATAAATTATTGTGGGTGGTTGAGCATGATTGTAAATGGGCCGTCATTAACAAGAGAGACCTCCATATCGGCACCGAAAACACCACGCTCAACTGCACCAATCTCCTTTTTTACATTTTCACAAAAATAGTTATATAGTTTTTCAGCGACATCAGGTTTTGCGGCAAGGGTAAACCCGGGTCTATTTCCGCGTGAAGTATCGGCATAAAGGGTAAACTGTGATACTACCAGAACTTTCCCGCCAATATCCTTTACAGAAAGGTTTATCTTACCGTTTTCGTCGCTGAATATTCTTAGAGCCAGAAGTTTTTTAAGAAGAATATCAGCATAAGTCTCTGTGTCGCCCTCTCCTACTCCGAGAAAGACAAGAAGCCCGCCGTTTATCTCACCGGTTATTTTCCCGTCAACTTTAACAGAGGCAGAAGTAACTCTTTGCAGAAGTGCGCGCATATTTACTTAAATCATCCTTTTCCCAGTAAAACTGCAGCTATACCTGAAACCATGGCGAACTTCAGTGCTCCAGACATAATTTTAAGGTCACGGTTTTCAAATCCCCTAAGCAGTTTCAATACTGTGTACAGCACAGGCGGAAGGACGGTCAGCACAATTAAGATCAGATATGTACGGCTGTATAAGCCATCACGCCATGGTATAGGTAAAATACCCAAAAGCATAGCTAGAATTCCAATAACGATAGAGGCCGATGAACGCATTCCGAATCTTATTGGCAGTGTTTTGCAGCCGACAGCCTGATCTCCTTCAACATCGGCCATATCCTTAACAATTTCTCTGGCTAGATGGAGAAGAAAAGCAAATAGAGCGGGCCAAACCGCATAATAGGGATCTCCGGCAAAGTGTGCTCCATATACAACTGTAATAGCTGAAAGCAGCGCTACAAGCATATTTCCCCATAATGCTGTGGATTTTAGATAGGCCGAATAAATCCAAAGCATGACAGCTATTGCCGAGGCTGTTTTAAAATAGACAACCCCGGCAAACCTCGCCGATACAAGACCTGCCAATAACAATAAAAAGCAGAATATAGATGCACTCTTTGTTGATATTGAGCCTGATGGTAGCGGACGATCTGGGCGGTTACTCTTGTCGATATCAATATCAAAGATGTCATTAATTACATTACCGTAAGCTGTTATAAACAAGGCTGAAAGCATAAGCATAGCCAAACCTGAAAATTCAAAATATATCCCCTGAAACGAGATGAGAAATCCTGCAAGTACTGTAGCTGCTGCCATAAGAGCATTTACAGGACGGATGATTCTCAGATAATCCATTTTTCCGCTTCCTTGAAGTCGTCAGGAATATCAACAGAAAACTCTCTTTTGCGCTTTGTTGATGGATGTGTGAATGAGAGATAGCCGGCGTGCAGCATAACTCTCTGTGCAGCATCTGCCATTCTCGCAGCTTTATGTCTGTGAAGCGGATCGACCCTCTTCATCCAGAGCTCTCTTGCACCGCCGTAAAGATCATCGCCTACAATCGGATGACTGCGGTAACTTGTATGAACACGTATCTGATGGGTTCTTCCTGTTTGAGGATGGGCATTCAGAAGCGTAGCAAATGAGGAGTAACGAACAACTTTGAATTCTGTTAAAGAGTCGCGTCCGGCGCTGTTTACTGCCATGCGCAATGGATTTGACGGATCTCTTTTAATACGCTGGTCTACTGTAAAATCATCTTCGATTGCGCCCCAGACTATAGCCCTGTACTCTTTTTTTACTTTTCTCTCGCTGAATGCCGCAGAAAGAGCACGATGAGCCTTATCATTAAGAGCAACTACCATGAGCCCCGAAGTCTCTTTGTCAAGCCTATGAACAATACCTGGTCTTTCAGCTCCATCTTCACCTTCAGCCGTTGGCAACTTACTGCCATATCTGTAAAGAAGAGCATTCGCCAAAGTACCGTTTCTGATGCCAGCTCCCGGATGAACAACCATACCTGCCTTCTTGTTGATCACGGCAATATGATTATCTTCGTAAAGTATATCGAGATCAATATTCTCCGCTTCTATGCTTCCGTCGAGTCTGACATCGGGCATTTCCAGTATCACATTATCGTTTGAACGAATCTTGTAACCGCTTTTAACGCTCTTTCCATTTACCAGCACAAGGCCTTCCGGAATGAGTTTCTGGATAGCCGAACGTGAAATTCGGTTCTGTTCTGACGCAAGCCAGACATCAAGTCGTTTTCCAACTGCCTCTGCCTGCGCTGTAAGACTAATCCGTTCAGCCATGTTTAATATCTCCTACTGCTTTTTTGCAGCTTTTTTATTATAGCTTTTTATCTTATCAAAGAGGGCAATTTCTGTTTTTGTCATTCTGCTGTCACCAAATTTTAAAATTGCCGCGGCTGTTCTTTCAGAAGCCTCTTTATATGCTCCGGTTTTAAAATCAACCATAGATAGGTGCAGAGCAAGAGAAAGACGGTTATAAATCAGATCGGACGGCATAGCATCAATTAATGGCATAAGTTCATTAAACTGAGCTCGTGCCAGTGAATAATTTTCTCCGGCATAGGCAGCTTTACCCAAAATCCATCTTATTGCTCTCGCTTCAGGGTATCTGCTGCAAAAGATACGTTTTGTGGCCTCTGCCTTCTCCCAGTTACCGTTTTCTGCATAAAGATTCACGAGTGTCTGAGCAGCTATCATATTTGTGAATATACCGCTGACGGAAGCCCTTTCCATTGCTGAAATTGTTGAACTGTCAACACCTTCAACACCTGGAAGCCATTGAACAAGTTTTGACTTTGCGTAGGAATAAAGACCAACACAGAAAGCGGCATCCGTATTGCCATTATCTAATTCATATGATTTGTTCAGATGAGTCATTCCCTTAAACATATTTTTTGTAAAATCGAGATATTTTGCAAATCGCACCTGATGTGCGCCATCTGTTACCAGAAGAGATCCGTAATAAAAGTGAAGCCACGATGAATTGGATTCGCTTTTTAGCTTCTTAATCAAAATCTGCTCAAGCTTAAGAGAGATGGAATCAAATTCTCCGCCACGCACATTACTCTCATAGTCGACCATCATCGCTTCCAGCGCCAGAACTCTGCAGAATAGAAAAATTATTCTTTTATCTTCGGGAGCATTTCTATCGTGTTTAAACAGAGCTAAAGCGCTGTCATACTGCTGAATTATGACAAAATCAATGCCGCGGTTAATTTCGTAAACATATGGCTTTGGCGAAAGATAATCCGATGTCGCGGCCAGAATAATAAGTGGCAGAGCCAGCAGAAACTTAATCATTTATTTAAAACGGCTTTTTTTGATTACCGCTTCCATCCCCTTCATTTTAGGGGCTGCCGCGCATATTGCCATATTAGCATCAGTCAGGTATTTATTTGCAACACGTACAATGTCAACAGGCTTAACCAGATCAATTTTTTTCAGAGTTAATTCAATATTCTCCGCTTTATTTCTGTACAGTTCACTTCTTGCAATCTGTCCCATTCTGTTTCCTGTACTCTCAAGGCCTATAAGAACATTTCCCCGGAGATAAGTTTTGGCAAATTCCATTTCCTCCTTAAGTATCCCCTTTGATCTGATGCTGTTCAACTCTTCAAAAAGTGATTTGAGAGCAGGTTCTACATTTGCAGGATCCGCACCGAGAAAGACGCCCATAACACCTGAATCACTATTTGCTTCCAGAAATGAGTACACGGAATAGGCAAGTCCAAGCCTCTCCCTTATATTCTGGAAAAGCCGGGAACTCATTCCATCACCCAAAATTGCATTTAAAACGAATAACGGATATTTATCTGAATTTGTAAATTCAGGTACTCTGAATGCCACAGATACATTTGCCTGCTGTGTACTTCTTACAAAGGAACGGCGTACTGGAGGCTTCATTTTTCCAAGTTTTCTTGGTGGCAGAGATACTGTATTTAAACTAAGGGGTTTTAATTGACGGCATAATTCATCATGGCTGATATTACCGGATGCCGCAACGACAATTCTATTGGAACGCATCAAATCATGCATACGAACAATGTCATTTCTTCTGAATGATTTTACATGATGCACCCTGCCTGTGATAGGCCACCCAAGCGGATGATCAGGCCACAGGCATTCCATTATAGCATCATGAACAAACTCTTCAGGATTATCTTCGCAGCCTCTAATCTCTTCAAGGACAACATTGCGCTCCTTCTCAAGTTCAACCTCATCAAAAAGAGAGTTCTCAAACACGTCGCGGATAAGATCGCATGCTGTATCCAGTTCTTCGTCTACGAAACGGGCATGAAGACATACCTGTTCTTTACCTGTAAAGGCATTAAGTGAACCGCCGCTCCGTTCCAGTGTTTTGGCAATATCCACAGGAGTTCTTTTTTTAGTTCCTTTAAAAATCATGTGCTCATAAAGATGAGAGAGCCCCATGTCGCTCTCCTTTTCATCCCTTGAACCGCGATCCATCCAGAAACCAATTGTTGCAGAGGAGACTCCGGGCAACGCATCTGTTACGACTGTGATGTTTTTGCCAAGCTTTGACCGTACAATCTTCTGCTTCATAACTACCCCCAGGTAAAGAAAAATCCTGCGGTGATTATTTATTAAAATCAACCACCGCAGGATGTGTTATCATAACAGAACCTTAAGCTTTACTTATTCTGCCTGTTTTTTACTGAGACGAACCTTGTGTGACAACGGATCGATATCAATAAGCTTTACAGAGATAGTATCGCCTACATTCACAATATCTTCAACCTTATTAACGCGAGCCGCTGCAAGTTCGGAAATGTGAACAAGACCTTCACGACCAGGCATGAACTCAACAAAACAGCCGAAGTTCTGAATGCCTTTTACTGTGCCCTGATAAACCTTACCGATTTCAGGTTTCATAGTAATCCGTTCAATCCATGCTTTTGCTTCTGGGCCGCCGAGACCGCCTGTTGAAGCGATAAGAACTGTACCATCATCGTCGATATTGATCACTGCACCAGTCTTTTCCTGGATCTCTTTAATGATCTTTCCACCAGGTCCAATAATGGCACCAATATCCTCAACCGCTACCTTCAAGTGAAGAATACGTGGAGCATATTTAGAAAGCTCAGTTCTTGGTGTATTCAATTCCTCATCCATTTTGCCAAGGATGTGAATACGGCCAGCTTTTGCCTGTTCAAGGGCGCTCTTCATAAGTTCAGGTGTGATACCGTCAATTTTGATATCCATCTGAAAAGCAGTGATACCTTCACGTGTTCCTGTAACCTTAAAATCCATATCGCCAAGGTGATCTTCATCACCGAGGATATCGGAGAGAATGGCTGTACGGTCGCCCTCTTTAATAAGGCCCATTGCAATACCTGCAACAGGTGACTTGATTGGAACGCCTGCATCCATAAGCGATAACGAACCGCCGCAGACAGAAGCCATGGAAGATGAGCCGTTTGACTCAAGGATATCGGAAACTATACGGATTGTGTATGGGAACTTATCTTTGCTTGGAAGAACAGCTGCAAGAGAGCGTTCAGCCAGGTGACCGTGACCGATTTCACGGCGACCTGTAGCGCGAACAGGTTTTGCCTCGCCTGTGCTGAAAGGAGGGAAATTATAATGGAACATATAATCTTTCCAGCTTTCGCCGTGCAGAGCATCAATTTTCTGTTCGTCAAGTTTTGTTCCGAGAGTTGTAACCACAAGACCCTGAGTTTCGCCGCGTGTAAACACAGCGGAACCATGAGCGCGCGGAAGAACTTTGGACTGACAAGTTATCTTGCGGATTTCATTTGTCTTTCGTCCGTCAATACGGATACCTTCTTCTAGAATGCGGCCGCGCATGATTTCAGCTTCAAGATCGTGAATGAGGCTGATGATGAGCTTGCTCTGTTCAGGATATTCAGCTTCAAGTGCAGAAACTGCATCTTTTTTGATTGCTTCTATAGAATCGCGACGCTCTTCCTTCTTTGCAATCTGGTAAGCTGCTTTGAGCTTATCAAACACAAGCTCCTTAACCTTGCCTTTAAGAACAGGGTCAGTTTCGCTCTTTACAAAGACAAATTTCTGTTTGCCGCACTCTTTTGCAATCTCTTCCTGAAGGGCGCAAAGCTTCTTGATGGCTTTATGGCCTTCCATAATACCCTGAATCATAGTGTCTTCGGACACTTCAAAGGCACCACCTTCGACCATAAGGATTGAATCCTTTGATCCGGCAACAACCATATCCATTGCGCTTCTTTCAACCTCTTCGAAAGTTGGACTGACGATGAACTTGTCGTCTACAAGAGCGACACGTACACCGGCAACAGGGCCTCCAAATGGGATGTCAGAAACACAAAGTGCAAGACTTGCACCAGTGATTGCGAGCATATCCGCATCATTTTCCTGATCCTGTGATATAATCATCGCCATGACCTGAGTATCATTCATGAAACCTTCAGGAAAGAGCGGACGGATAGGTCTGTCGACGCAGCGTGCCGAGAGAACTTCTTTCTCGGAAGGCTTTGACTCTCTTTTAAAGAATCCGCCTGGAATTTTACCAGCGGCATATGCCTTTTCGCGATATTCTACCTGAAGCGGGAAAAAATCCTGTCCATCTTTCATCTCTTTTGATACGCATACTGTAACAAGTACCATCGTATCACCGAGTCTGACAACAGCAGAACCATTCGCCTGCTTAGCCCACATACCCGTTTCAATTGAGTACGTACGACCGTTTACTTCAGTTTCTCTTCTGTATAATTGCATTTTAACTCCAGTTTATATTTAGCGACGGATATTCAGTTCTTTAATAACTGTACGATATCTTTCGATATCTTTATTCTGAAGATACTGAAGAAGTGAACGGCGCTTGTTAACCATCATGATAAGACCGCGTCTTGAATGGTGGTCAAGTTTATGATCTTTAAGGTGGTCGGAAAGATGGTTAATCTTTTCTGTGAGAATAGCAACCTGTACTTCTGTTTTACCTGTGTTCTTTTCTGCTCCGCCGAACTTTACTGTCAGCTCTTTCTTTTTCTCAGCTGTGATCTTCAAGGGAATCCTCCTTTAAATGTTTATGTTTAAGAATTTTTATATCCTGTTTTATTCTTTTAAGCAGATTGTCAATTCTGCTGTATTTTTTCTGCTTCCTTATAAAGCCCTCAACGTACAGATCCACCTTCTTACGGTACAGATTACCTGAAAAGCCGGGTACATGCACCTCTAGCGCCCGTCCCGAAAGGTGGAACGAAGGCCTGACACCGAGGCTGATAACAGCACCGTGTCTTTTCTTATCTATACAGAGCGAACCGTAATAGACTCCATCGGGCATGAGCAGCTTCTCCTCTTTCACAGCAATATTCGCTGTGGGGAAGCCCAATTGGCGACCCTGTCCGTAACCTCTTTCCACCTTTCCCCGTATAAGGTAAGGGTGGCCAAGAAGCGATGACGCGGCCTCCATCCTGCCCAAGGCTACAAGCTCACGGATAACCGTGCTGCTTACTGTGTAACCCTGGAACCCCAAAGGGCGTACCCGCCGGGTACGCACCCCCTTCTGTTCGCAAACCTTTCGAATGAGAGAGAAATCTCCCTTCCGGCCGGCTCCAAAACGGTGGTCGTGACCGAACACAACCTCCTTCGGGGCAAGATACTTAAAGATAATATTTTCGAGGAAGGCTTCGGCACCCATTTTTTTCAAACGGTCATTAAATTTCAAAATAAGCAGTGCATCGGCTTCAGTCTCACTTATCAGCCTGCATTTCTCATCTGTGGTTGTCAGAACCTTTAAACCGCCGTTTGAGGCTAGAACAGACTGTGTATGCGGGTCGAAGGTAATCAAAACAGCAGGCCCTTTTACCACCTTTGCCAGCTTCAAAACGTAATTAAGCACCGCCCTATGTCCCCGGTGAAAACCATCAAAATTGCCTATGGTTACAACGCCGCCTTTGAATTTTTTACAATCTTTTTCATTTCGGCAGATAGCGAAAGCAGTTTTTTTTGGGAATGCAGGTGACCCACCCCCGCCCTTCGGGCACCCCCTCCCTATAAATAGGGAGGGGGAATTAAGAGATTCTGACTCCCCTTCCCTATGAGCCGAAGCGAAGCGAAGGCGGTTAGGGAAGGGGCCGGGGGATGGGTCACCCTGTTTTGTCTTTGTTTTTTTCTTAGCACTCATACAAGCATCCTTTGAGGCTGGAGATAACTTTCTCCTGTTGCTGAAATATTACGTACTGATGCAATACAGATGGCCTCCCCAGCACTGCTTTTGACTAAAGCGTCTTCGGCATCAGAAACTCTCTCTTTTAACAATACCGTTCGACCCATTTTTATGTTCACAATATCAGTATCAGCTACTACGTAGGATTGCAACCCTTTAAGGGCATCTGAAATTGATATCAAAGAATTATCAACCTGCTCTTTAGTGACTTCTGATGGAAATGGTATTGCCCGTGACAAATCGAACAATCCGACCGATTCGCGTCGCAGACTTGATAGATGGCCGCATGTTCCTAAAGCTCTGCTGATATCCCTTGCGAGCGAACGTATATATGTTCCTTTGGAACAATGCACGCTAATTTGAATAGTATATGCAACATTGTCAAAACTCAAAAGCTTTATCGAATGAACTGTCACATCACGTAGAGCAAGTTTTGGTGTCTCACCTGCCCTCGCAGATTTATATGCTCTCTTACCATCTATCTTAATGGCGGAATATGATGGGGGCAACTGCTTTATCTCACCAGTGTATTTTGTTAACACATTAACAATATCGTTTTCTGTTAGACGAAGTACGGGCAGTTCTTCAACAGTGGCTCCTTCTGCGTCATCTGTGTCCGTTGCACTGCCCAGCTGAATTGTTCCTGTGTAAACTTTATCCATCGCTTCAAGAAACCTAAGAATTCTTGTGCCCTTGCCTAATCCTGCTACAAGTACTCCTGTTGCCATAGGATCAAGAGTTCCGGCATGCCCTGCGCTTGATATTTTAAATTGTTTTGCAAATTTGCGAACAGCAAAAGAAGATGAAATACCCTTCTGCTTATCAATCACAATTATGCCATCCATTGATTAGATACCGGAAATAATACTATCGAAGATTTTCTTGCGTGCCATTGGTAGCGGTTCGTTAATTGTACAGCCGGAGGCAGCAGCATGACCGCCGCCATCAAAAATTGCTGCCATTTCGCTTACATTGGGCTTTCCGTCAGAACGAAAGCAGACCTTAACATTATTAGGATTTTCTATAAAAAGTATTCCTACCTGCACATCTTTTATTGTAAGCGTATTATTCGATAATCCCTCAAGATCGCTCTCGTTTGCTCCTGCAATTTTAAGCATATCCTGTGTAATGCTCATTACACATACACGGCCATCACGATGCATTTCAAGGCTGTTATACATCAGCCCCTCAAGCTTTACTCTTTGCGCTCTTTTATCAAGAAACACCTGACGAAACAGCTCGTGAGGAAGTACCCCGCATTTAAGCAGTTCAGCTGCGGTGTTTAATGTCTTAGAGGAGGTGTTGGAAAAACGGAAACCACCAGTATCGATAAGCATACCTGCATAAAGTGCAGTCGCGGCTTCAATATCCGGCACCATATCAAAAGCCTGATATAGTTCAAAAATCATTTCAACTGTGGCGGAAGCCTTGCCGTCCACCCAACATACATCTCCATAACGCGGATTATCTGCATGATGGTCGATTACAACCGTTTTACGCCCCTCTGAAGCTTTTATTCTGCCTGTTCTGTCAGGACGTGACGTATCCAACACAAGCCAGGTGTCAGCCTTTTCGGAACCTGCAGGCAATTCAGTGTATATTTCGGCAAGATTTTCTAAAAAAGAAAACGAAGGAGGAAGATGAGCATGATTGACTATGTAAAAACTTTTCCCCATCCGCTGCAATAATCTTGACATCGCTACACATGAACCGACACCGTCGGCATCAGGATTCACATGTGTTGTAATTATGAAGGTACGCCCTTCAACTATGCTCTTCTTCAGCGTTTCCGGAATCATGTTCCTCAAGATTGTTCAGGAGTGAAAGTACGCGATCCCCTCTGTCCTGCCCGTCATCGTATATAAACAACAGCTCAGGTGCATTACGAAGCTGAACTATCCGGGCTGTCTCTCTGCGTATAAACGAAGCTGATGCGGCAAGTCCTGCCATCAGGTCGTTACGGCTGATCTTTTCGTCGAATGTGCTGACAAATACGCGGGCCTGACGCAAATCAGGACTAATTGACACAGAAGTAACAGTAACAACCGAGAGGCGCGGATCGCGCACCTTTCGCTGCAATACCTCAGTCACTGCCCGAAGAAGCGAATCCTCAACTCTTTTTGGACGTATTCCCATATAAACAACTCTTACTTGGAAGAGGCTTTAATCATCTGAATTTCGAAAAATTCGATAATATCATCAGGCTGGAATTCATTAAATCCTTCAAGCATGATACCGCACTCAAAACCATTCTGAACTTCAGAGACGTCATCTTTATGCCGTTTCAGTGATGCAACTTTGGTTTCAGACACAACAACTTCATTTCTGAGAACACGAACCTGAGCGCTGCGCTTAAGAGTTCCGCTTTCGACAATAGAACCTGCAATTGTTCCAACCTTTGAAATCTTGAATGTTTCACGAACCTTTGCAGTTCCAATGATAACTTCTTTCTTAACGGGCTCAAGCATGCCTTCAATTGCCTTCTGGAGTGCTTCAATTGCTTCATAAATAATCTTATAAAGTCTGATTTCAACGCCCTCTTTTTCGGCAAGTTCGCGCACCTTACTGTTTGGATTAACATGGAATCCAATAATCACCGCATTTGCAGTTGCAGCAAGAAGAACATCACTTTCTTTTATGGCGCCAACGCTTTTATGTACAATATTAACCTTAAGCTTATCTGTTGACAATTTGGCAAGCGAATCAGAAAGCGCTTCGACAGAACCATCAACGTCACCTTTAACAACAAGGTTGAGATCCTTAGCTCCCTGCTTTATTTCAGAATAGAGATCATCAAGAGAAATATGTTTAATCTGCCTGATTTCACGTTCTTTTTCAGCTTGAGAACGCTTTACAGAGATATCACGGGCAACACGCTCATTTTCAACAACTGTAAAGGAATCGCCGGCACGCGGAGTTCCAGACAATCCAAGAACTCTTACAGGTGTCGATGGGCCTGCGCTGTCAATTTTAACAAGATGTTCGTCCGTCATCTGCTTTACGCGGCCATAATGGGCACCTGTTACAAAATCATCGCCGGTTTTTAATGTACCAGCCTGAATAAGCACTGTGGCCACAGTACCTAGTCTTGAATCCATTCTCGCTTCAATAATCGTTCCGACAGCCGCCTTTTTTGAATTAGCCTTAAGCTCAAGAAGTTCAGCTTCAGCCGCTACCATATCAAGAAGCTTAGGAATATTCATTCCGCTCTTACATGATATTTCAATAGCAACAACATTACCGCCAAATTCCTCAACAACTACTCCGTGCTTAGTAAGTTCACTCTTAATCTGCATAGGATTAGCCGTTGGAAGATCAACTTTATTTATTGCTACAACAAGCTTAACACCGGCAGCCTTGGCATGATCGATAGATTCAATTGTTTGAGGCATAACATGACTATCAGCTGCTATAACAAGAATAATAACATCTGTAATTCTGGCTCCGCGTGCACGCATTGTAGCGAATGCTTCGTGACCCGGCGTATCAAGGAACGCAATTGGTCCATGTGCAGTATTGACTCTGTAAGCACCTATATGCTGAGTAATTCCGCCTGCCTCACCTGCCATAACATTGGTCCGCCTGATATAATCAAGAAGAGAGGTCTTGCCATGGTCAACGTGCCCCATAACAGTTACGATTGGAGCTCTATGCGTGAGTTCGCCTTCATCTTCATTGTCGGATTCCTTTGCAATGCTCTCTTCTGCATACTCTTCCATAAGCTGAGCATTAAAACCAAATTCATCAACAACTGCTGCAATCGTAGTAAAATCAAGACGCTGATTCATAGTTGCCATAATGCCAAGTTTCATGCATGCAGCAATAACTTCATTCGGCTTCACCATCATCTGGTTGGCAATTTCTGCAATTGACATAAAATCACTTACAAAAAGTGTCTTGTCGTCAACAACTTCACTCTCGGAACCATCATCTGTTTTTCTGTATTTTTTCCTTGAAGCTGTGTTTTCAACGTTAATTTTCGCCATTGTCCGTTTAACGGCATCTTTAGCTGCAATTGTATCTTCAGGAGTCTTCCGTTTTTTCTTCTTTCTTCTGCGTTGCTGCTGACCCTGTGCACCAGCACCGAATCCTGCCTTTGGATCATCTTTGCTGCTTTTAATTGGCTGAACAGCTTCAGGAACTATCTCATCTTCATATTCAATCTCTTCGATAATTTCGGATACTACCTCTTCGACCTCTTCATAATCATCTTCGTTTACAACAGGGGTAACAGGAACCTTCATGGAAGTAAGAGCCTTCTCCAGGCGAGCTACCGAACGGGCTTCCACATCGAGAGTTTCTCTGATGTGGCGCTCTTTCTCCTTTTCCTTCTCACGTTCCTTGTCTTTTTCCTTTTGCTGCTGCTGTTCGGCCAGGGTTTTCAGAGTGGATACTTTATCTTTTCTCGGAATATTCTGTACCGCTGCCGCAGTTGAATGATCGGCTGCTGTTACCGGTTTCTCTTCTGCGTGTACAGTTGGTGCAGCAAGTTCCGCTTCAACTGCTTCCTGGGTAACGACAGCTTTTTTCTTAATAACAAGGGGCTTTTTAAGTGATGACAGTTTTGACTTCTGCTTTGCGGCATCAGGATCATCCTTCTTTACAGAGGATATTTTGCGCATAGAAACTCCATGAACAGCAGACGCTGTTGCAGGAGCAGCAGGAGCATCACCAAGGGTGCCGAAAAGTTCTTCTTCAATTCTTTTCTCGTCAGCCTGTGTAACTTCAATTTTTACAGGTTGAACAGCTGTCTTTGCGGCATCACTTTTTTTCACTATAGCCATATTTGATTCCTCCGGTATTCGTTTTCGTTGCTTGTCCGTTTGTAATGTATGGAATACCTGTTAGTTAGCACCCTTTCTGGAGCGCTTAGGAGAAGCGCTCAGGGGATCTGCAGAAATATCGGCTTCGGCAACAGTAACTTCGCCTTCACCTTCCTGAATGCCCTTTGTCAATGCCTGTTCGCGCTCTTCTTCGGACATGCGCGCGAAATCATCACTTCCGAAAACATCTATCTGCTTCTTGAGCAGCTTGCTTACAAGTCTGATATTCTGACCGTTCTTGCCGATTGCCTGTGCAAGGTCCTCCTGCTCAACAATAGACACAATTTTATTTTCACCAACGAAGAAAATCTTCTTAACTTCAGATGGATGGAAAGAGCGCTTCACATAAACGTCAAAATTTTCATTCCAATGCACAATGTCAATTCTTTCGCCGGAAAGTTCACGAACGATAGCCTGAACGCGGTTGCCTTTCATACCTACGCAGGAACCGACAGGATCTATTCTGTCATCTCTGGAATAAACGGCAATCTTAGCACGCTTTCCCGGATCTCTTGCGACACCTTTAATTTCAACGATCTTATCGTAGATTTCAGGGACTTCGAGCTCAAAAAGTTTAACAAGGAACTGCGGATGTGTTCTTGACAGGATAACCTGTGCGCCTGTTGAACTGTCATCAACATCAAGGATGTATGCACGTACTGTATCGCCCTGACGGTATTTTTCACCTCGGATCTGTTCGTTCTGAGGAATAATGGCCTCTGTACGGCCCAAGTTTACAAGAATGATGCCGCGATCAACCTGCTGGATGGAACCTGTGATAAGATCGCCGACTCTGTCCTTATAATCTTCAAATATCTTACGGCGTTCAAGCTCTCTGATTCTCTGAACAACCATCTGCTTTATAGTAAGAATGATATTTCTGCCGAACTCATCCTGTGTGATATCGCGGGTAATCTGGTCGCCTACTTCAATTTCAGGCTCAATTTCTCGGGCTTCGTCGAGAAGCATTTCCTTCTCTTCGTTGCCTTCGGTATAATTTTCGACAACATTAACCACAAGCTGCATGGATATATCGCTTGTAACCCGATTAATCTTAACATCAACAAACTTGTCGAGTTCAAGATATTTTTTGGCAGCTGCCGCAAATGCAGCCTTGATTGTCTCCTCGACAATTCCCTGAGGGATGTTTTTCTCTTTTGAGATTTGCGTGATCAGTTCGTTGACTTCAAGATTCATCGTCGTTTCCTCCAAAAAGCCTTATCTAAAATTTAATTACCTGTTTCGCTCTTATTATTTTGCCAATATCAAATGATACATCACCGATTTTAACTACTGTTAGAACCACTTTATCGTCTGATACCGATTTCACAACGCCCTCAGTATCCTTTTCCTTACCATTTTCCGGAGCTGTTACTCTTATATTCTTACCAGTATTTCGCCTGAAATCTGCTGCCGTTTTAATCGGTCTGTCTATTCCAGGTGAACTTACTTCAATAATAAGGTCTTCGGGAATTGTTTCATCAACATGGGTCAGAACGGCAAATTCCTTGGCAATTTTACCGCATTCATTAACAGTAATACCACCGCCCTGCTTATCAATAAATATTCTAGCCAGGGGGCGCTTCCCGCCGGTAACGTAAATGATGTCGACAAGTTCGACATCGCGTCCGGCAAGCATCTCTGTAAGTATTTGAATCAGCTTATCTTTCATCTTTTCCCACAAATAAAAAAGGCCTTTGCAAGTCAAGGCCAGGTGTGCTAGAGCCCGTAGATGTGGCGTTAAGATAATTATTTATATAGGAAAAGCGCAAGCAGCGTTTCACCTGCTTCATCCAGGTCTTTACCAAAGCTGATTATACCCTCTTCATGACCAGCCATAACCAGTATTCGCTGACCGCTGACATCAGTTTCACGGAAAAGCCTCGCAATCTCAAAGGCCATTTCCGGGGTTCCATATTCTATTGAAGGGTCTGTTGTAGGCACTTTATTCATTAACTGCTGCCAAAGCTCTTTATTATGTATATGTATTACGGCACCTGTTTCTGGTGATGTCTCATAAATTACAGCATGACTCAAAGATTCAGATGAGGCCTGAATAGGTCCAGAACATAAAAGGGAGTTTTGTTTAAAATCCCATGCTTCGACCTGCGTATAATGCTGATTGCTCAGTTTAGGGGCATTACCGGTAGCCGATCCTGTAATCACAAAACCTGAACGGCCTCCCCTTTCACTGATATTTCCGTACCCGATGCCATTATCGTATGCGCCTATAAGTTTTAATTGATAAAGTTTATCGCGCCATTTTTGAAGGTTTGACAATTCAGATTCAGATACTGGCGCCCCTTTGCTCCAGTTACATTTGAACTTTATATAACCTTCGGTAAATTTTGTATTTGCCATGACTGAAAAAAATTCTTTCTCATTTACCGTAAGGATACGATCCAAGCACCTTAAGATAAGTGGTGATTTCTCCTAAGTGATCTACCGCCTTTTTAATTGCAGGATCGAACACATTACCGGAAACATCAAGATAGAAAATATACTGCCATGGACTTCCGGGAATTGGTCTTGATTCAATTTTATGAAGGTCAAGGTCTTGAATTGCAAACACAGAGAGACTCTTCCAAAGAGCACCTGGAACATTTTTTAACGCAAAGACAATAGAAGTTTTAGCCTTGACTGATGGCTTAATTGGTTTTCTTGAGAGGATAACGAACCTTGTGTAGTTCTGTTCATCATCTTCAATTCCACTTTTAAGAATTTTCATTCCATAGCGTTCAGCGGCATTACTGCTGGCAATTGCAGCTCCGTCAAGATACCTCTTTTCCTTAATATGCCTTACTGCACCGGCGGTATCACCAAATGCAAATTCCTCTGCTTTTTTTAAATGGTTTTTTATGAAGTTACGGCATTGTGCCAAGCCCTGCGGATGAGAATATACTCTTCTGATATCTTTAAGTTCAGCGCCCTTATTGACAATCAGATTATGCTTTACTCTAAGCTTAATTTCGCCGCAAATCCATACAGGATGCTTAAGAAGGAGATCGTAGTTTTGATGAATACTGCCTGCGAGAGAGTTTTCAATTGGTATTATTCCAAAATCGGTTTTCCCTTTAAGAACGGCATTGAACACCTCTTCAAAGCCTGAAACAGCAACGGTCTTAATTTTTTTATTAAAGTATGAGAGACCGGCAAGCTCTGCATATGCTCCAAACGCCCCCTGAAACGCCAAAGTTTTCATTTTACCTCACTCATAGAATAGCCGTTTAGCTACAACAAACCGTTTGCTATAGTATTCATCGATCATTGAATCGGTACGGACGCCTGTGTTGCTGGCGTGGATAAATCGGTTATTGCCAATGCAGATTCCAACATGGTCCACTTTTCTGCCATTAATTTTAAAAAAGACAAGGTCACCGCCCCTTATATACTTTTCATCTACCCTAACACCATATTCTGCCTGCTCCTCCGCTTTTCGTGGTAATGCAACTCTGTTACACTCCTTAAAAACGGTCTGAACGAGGCCTGAACAATCCATACCGGCAGAGGACTGCCCTCCATATTTATATGGGGTTTTATCGTGACGCATTAAACAATCAACAATTGACGCAGAATCGGTTACAACATAATTGGGCGTATAGCCCTCACGATATGAAGCAGCACCCCCATCCAGGCGCGAAAACCTGACAGTTGATGTACAGGACAATGCATACAAAAGAAGGGCGCTGACGAGTACCTTTAATATTAGGCTAACCTTTTTCACACTATAATTATATAAAAATACGTGATCAATATGCACCTTTGGGGTTTGCAAGGAGTACTGCGCACCAATTAATTTACTGCTAATGGAAAAAACTCTTTGGGTAATTATTATCGCTTTGTTATTCACATCAATCAGTTCAGAATTTAATGATAATGCTGTTTTTAAAGCGCAATGGAATGTTTCTAGAGGTACTGGAGACGCGATTAGAATTGATACAACTAACGCAATAAGAGGAAAAACAGGATTATTAATCAGCCATGGAGATTTTAAAGTTCTCTACAACCGTTTTCCATTCCTCGATAACCACTGGATCCGTTATTACCTTAGAATTGACAATACTTCTAAAGAAAAAAAAGCAATTCTGCATAAACCAATTGAAGGTTTTATCTCTCTTAATTTTTCAGACCGGCTAAGAAAAGATAGACCTCACTGGATTTATAGATATGATCTCGAATCTTCTCAGAATAAAAAGGGCGACATAATTCTTTCCGCTTTGATCAGGCCAGCAACAGACAAAAAAAGTCATATAACTTTCAAAACATCATTGTCATTTAACAAAACCTACTGCATCGAAAGTCATTTCTCATTCCGGAGCAATGATACGCTTTCAATAACAGAATACATTGATGGCGATTCACTGTTCAACTACGACATCGGTTATTTTGACTCAAAGAGTCTGATTGAAATTGGAGCATCCAGTTTTGACAGTACCAACAACATTGTTAACATCAACATAGCAGAGTTGTCCGTATCAAAAGAAAGGCTTCCCCCAATTCCGCCAACACCTGTGAATTTCTCAGTTGTTCTAACTGATTCATTTACAGCGTTAATGAAGTGCTCATTAGAGATAGATTCATCTTCCTACTCCTATAAAACCGAGAGACATATTGCCACAAGGTGGAGAATAAAAAACTTATACGATGCGGAAGAGCTTGATCCTAAAGATTTTTTCAGAAAAGAGAGTCCCTTTGCACTCGACTCGGGATCTTATGTATGTCAGGCTGCATTTAAGAACAGCTTTGATACATGGGGAGAATGGAGTAAAGCATGTACGTTGCGCGTTGACCGACAAAGATTCACGCCAATAGAACTTAAAGAGTGTTATATAACTGAGCCGGGCAAAACAGCAAAACTTTCTGAAATTGAAAGGGGAAAGAATTATCAATTTCACTTTATTATTAATCCTGTAAAGGGTTGGATCGATGTCGCTTATCTACTGGGCGCAATAACCAGCGATAAATACACCTTTGGCCACCCGGCCAACACTTTCGGCTCATATCTAAAAAAGTCAAACTACATTCTAAATATTTCATTTGAAGGTGATACCGTCACGCCTGACATAATACACTATTATGAAAAAGCTGAAAACACTGCGATTTCAGGCAGGGTTTTTGATAACGGTATCAAAGCTGCTTACACTGTTAGAAATCTGATATTAGATACATTATCCGGTCACGTAGCCACCGGATTTCAAATTTCAAATGAAGCAGATACAGGAAAATGGGCAATATCAGCATTTGCAATGGCAGCAGTCGGCAAGATAAGATCCAATCTTCTTCGGAAAGAGATATCTTTAGTAAATAAAAAACCTCTTAAAGGTTTTGTCCGAACTTTTACCTCAATTATTGTGATTCTAACCAGTATCGCTTCAATGATTTTTGTGTTTTGGAGGAAAAGGAGCCCTCAAATTCAACCTGTTAAAACTGATGAAAAAAAAGAGAAGGATCCGCTATTTTCAGCAATAGATAATTTCATTGATAATCATATTTCGGAGGATATCAGTACCGATCGTATTTTGAAAGATCTTCGACTTTCATCATACTCTTTTTACCGTGTTCTTAAAAATAACGGCATACAATCTCTGCCTAAACTGCTGAACATAAAGAGGGTGGAAAAAGCAAAAAAATTGCTGCTCGAAACTGAGAAAAGCATCTCCGAAATTGGTTATGAAACTGGCTTTGGTGAAGCGAGATACTTCAACAAAGTATTTAAAGATCATACCTCACTAACCCCTGGTGAGTTCCGCAAAAAACGCTAAAAACAGTGATTTCGTGACGTTTTTTGAACTTCACCTCATTTTTTGAATCAATAATCCCAATTTTGGAATCTACTCATTATAATTTGACTATCATTTTATATCGTTTGATGCTAGATTATTGCTATAACGCTTAACAGGGGGAATTTCAAATGATAAGAACGCTTCTTCTACTACTTACCACCAGCATGATCTTTGGAGCCGCATTTACAGAAAGTCCAAGTCTGGTTAAACAGGGAACAGGAAGCTGGCAGGTAAAATTTACGATTGATGCAGCCACCGATGTTGCTGTCTCTAT
>JAEUSG010000072.1 GCA_016788315.1 Fibrobacterota bacterium
AAGAACATTGGCTTCACTTATTTTCTTTTAATTATGGAAAAAGACAAAGAAAAACGAACCCCCCTTGCCCCCCTTTTTTCAGAGCAAAAAAGGGGGGAGCACAAACCTAGGTTCTCTCCATGAAACTCTCCATCCGACTTAAGCCTAGTTCTTCAAAAAACTGCATTGGAAAAATTTCTCCTGACGGTGCACTCACAGTGTCAGTTAGAGCACGCCCGGTAGAGAATGCCGCCAATGAGGCACTGATCGAACTCCTTTCAGATGCTCTACATACACCCAAATCTTCGATACAGATAATTAAAGGCCATACTTCAAAGAGTAAAATTATCGACTTGAACAATGTAAATAACATACCGGAGGATATATATGGAAAATGTTTTTGAAAGAATCCAGGAATCAGTTGCAGCAATTCGTAAACACACCGACTTCAAGCCGGATTACGGAATTATTCTAGGCACAGGCCTTGGAAAACTTGCCGACAAAGTGATTAAAACTGCTGAAGTTGAATATGCGGACATACCGCATTTTCCTTTATCGACTGTTGAATCACATGCCGGTAAACTCATATTCGGAAAACTCTCGGGTAAAAATGTTGTTGTTATGCAGGGCCGCTTTCACTACTATGAAGGATACTCGTTGCAGCAGATTACCTATCCAGTCCGTGTAATGAACGCTTTGGGTATTTCAACACTTGTGGTTTCCAATGCATGCGGCGGAATTAATCTTTCATACAACCCCGGCGACATTATGCTGATAAAAGATCACATAAACCTCCTTGGAACAACTCCACTCATAGGAGTAAAAGACGAACGACTTGGTACAAGATTTGTCGACCTTTTCGATTGCTACTCTAAAGAACTTCGTACAAAGGCCAAAAGAGCCGCTGAAAAACTCAATTTAAATGTGCGCGAAGGGGTTTACGCTATTATGAGCGGCCCATGCCTTGAAACAGCCGCCGAATACAGAATGCTGGGAATACTCGGAGCGGACGTTATTGGCATGTCAACAGTACCTGAAGTCATTGTAGCTGCACAGGAAAAGCTGAAAGTTCTCGGCATTTCTGTAATCACAGACAAATGCGATCCGGACACTCTTAAGCCGGTTGATATTCGTGAGATTATTGAAACTGCCAACCACGCTGAACCTAGACTGGTTGCGCTTGTTGAAGGTTTTCTTTCTGCGGATTGATTGAATTTACTGCTTATAAATCGGAGCGCGTAAGAGGTGCTTAACAAGCACCTTAAACGCCTTCAGGTTTCTTAAACCTTCAGCAGGATTGAATATAGACTGCTTCAGTTTGAGCCACATATAAGCGGGACGAAGATAGAACTTCTTTCTTGACTCATCGCAGAAATTAACCAGTTCCTGAAATGTAAGATCGGGATTGGACACAACAGAGTTATGCAACCCTTTATCAGTAACCCATTTTGAAAAATCCTGCGAAACAAGAAAGCCCCGTTCACGAACCCATTCATAATCATCTGTACCTGGATAAACCATTATTGGAAAAAACTGGGCTGTATCCGGATTAAGTTCTATGGCGAAATCGAGGGTTTTCTTTAGAGTCTCACGCGTTTCACCGCGGTTACCAACCATGAAGCAGCCGTGAATCATAATTCCGGCACGTCTTGCATCTTTTGCAAACTGGCGGATTTTGTCAAGCTTAGTACCCTTCTTGATATTATCAAGAATGGCCTGATCTCCGCTTTCAAAGCCTACGCAGAAGAGCCTGCAGCCGGCCTTACGCATGAGAGCCATTGTCTCATAATCAACATCAGCCCTTGAATTGGCCGACCAGGGTATTGTATTCAGTTTACGTTCTATAAGCTGCCTTGAAAGTTCCCTGCACCGCTCACGATTGACAGTAAGAGTATCATCTTCAATCATAATCTCGCGGGCATCTGGAAAATTCTTATGTATATACTCAAACTCGGCAACAACATTTTCAACACTGCGGAAACGATACTTTCTGCCATGCATTGTCTGCGGATATACGCAGTATGTGCACAGGAAGGGGCAACCGCGTCCTGTAACTGTGACAATTATTGGATGAAGTGAATGACCATAGAAATAGTGAGTATGATCGAGATGTTTTTTATAAACTGAAGAGACGAATGGAATCGAATCAAGATCTGACATATACTGCCTGACACCGGTTCGGACGACTGCTCCATCCTTTTTATATGCGAGCCCCTGAACAGTTGAAATATCAACCCTCTTTTCAAGAGCTGAAACAAGTTCAAGAACGGTATCATCATATTCACCAATTGCCACAGCGTCAACAAAATTGCTGTGATTTAAAGTATCCTCCGGCTCTGCTGAAACGTGAGGACCTACCAATATTGTAAACAGATCCTGAAAGGCGGCCTTTAGCTCCCCTGCAACATGAATATCATTATAAATACTTGGAGTACTGGTATCCATAAGAACAAGCTCAGGACGAAAGTGACGTGCCTTTTCTATAACAGCAACAGAGTCGATGCAAAGGGCAGGTGCGTCAATAAACAGTACCGAATGACCAGCCTTCTCAAGCGCACCTACGGCATAAGCAAGCCACATAGGGTAATAGAGCGTACCGCTCTTTGTTACGGCTGGGCTACGCATCTCTCTGGAGAAGCGATTATGGAAGGGGGGATTCAGTGCTAATATTCTCATAGGCCTAGAAAAATACATTATTCCTGAAGAAAACATATATTTGAAAGAGATGAAAAAGAAAACATGGTATCTCTACGTAATTCGCACCGAGGACGATTATTTATATACCGGGATTACCACAGATATCAAACGGCGTTTAAGTGAACATTGCAATTCAAAAAAAGGGGCCCGCTTTTTCCGCGCGCACAAACCAGCCGAAATTGTTTTCAAAAAGAAAATAGGTTCGCAAAGCGATGCATTAAAGGCCGAATATGCATTCAAGAGGCTATCGAAGAAGAAAAAATTAGCCGCGATCAATCCGAATAAACGCGCTGCCCATCAGGCCCCGCTTCAATCGTAACATCCCCGCTGATTTTAACGCCACGGCCAAACAGGACATCGCCCTTAACAATCAAACGATCGCAATCTACCAGGGATGGCGCACCATGAGGAAATCTCTCCTCCATCTGATCGATTAATTTATAGAATTTTGAATCGAGATCAACAACAACTGCCTTACCTTTCCGTAAAGGGTTCAGCGTAACACGATAATCATCGGTTAACACATATGCATCAGAGCGAACTGCTAATAAATCGCTATTGGCCTTAACCGGTGCAAAACGGCTTCGCGGAACCCTGATTGCAGCAGCCCCTTTGAATACTGCAATTGCAGAGCCCATTGCCGTTTCCAGCTGATAAACAGCAGGAGATTTTGAGTCGCGCGGATCTATTGTTTTGCCATTACGAATAATGGGCAGAGGAATAACCCCGTTATAACTATCCAGAAGGTTTTTCAGTGACTTAAGATTTATCCAGAGATTATTTGTATTGAAATAGCGGTATTTGTTTACATCCTGAAAAGCCTTTTCATCCTCTTTAGGACACTGAGCAGACTCCCTTAAAAGCAGCTGTCCATCTGCCGCTCTCTTGGCTAGATGACCTCCCTTTTTATCAGCCTCTGTACGATCGGCACACTCCATCATAAATGGGAATTCTTTTGAAACAAAATATCCCAGAATCGATGTGTCAAGTGATGCTCCAAGATTATCGGCATTGGAAACAAAGGCGTACTCGATACCATTTTCAAGAAGTCCATCAAGAACTCCGCTTGTAACGAGGGCGGTATATAGGTCGCCATGCCCCGGTGGATACCACTCATTTTCCGGATTAGCCGGCCATACTGCCGGAGAAAGATCGCTGCTAAGAATCTTTGGCGCCTTGTGCTGCAGAAAATCAAGAGGAAGTTTTCCCTTCTTCAGCTCAGGGTATATGGATATGGCAGCAAGAGAGTCCTCTCTTGTGGAAAAGCTGTTCATAAGAACAAGAGGCACACCTGATTGAATTGCATGACGGGCAATAATATCCAGAAATGTAAGTCCCTGCTTTACTTTAAGAAGAGACTTCGCCTTTTCAAGCCCCATCCCTGTACCAAGACCGCCATTCAATTTTATAAGAACAGACTTTGAAAGAGCCTTTTTTCCAGTTTCAAGAAACTCCGCCGATAAGGTATCCGAATCGGGCAGCGATTCAACTGATTTAATTTCAGATTCAGGAATCAGCCCTGTTTCACCAGCAGCAAGTTTTTCATACTGACTTCTGAATGTATCAATCATCAGCTGTGGAAGCTTTTCGCTCTTCATGCGTAATTCAAATGGTTTAAAATCGGACATATGTTTCTCCAATTCAGTTAATTAATAAGTCTTAAGAAATAGTTGCCCACCCACCTCGACAGGCTCGGTGCATCGCCTTGCCCCTCCCTATAAATAGGGAGGGGAGGAATATTAAGCATAATAACTATTTTCCTGGCAAAGACTCAAGTGCATCTGCAGCATCGTCTGCGGTTATTGATGTCAGACACTCCAATGTTCCTAAAGGACATTCTTTACGCCCCTTTGTGGCACACGGCCTGCACTTTAAATCTCTCTCAAGTACGATTGATTTACCTCTAAAGGGAGCAAAGCCGAACTCCTGAACAGTGCATCCAAAAATTGCAACGACGGGAATGCCGACAGCCGTAGCCATATGCATCAGACCTGAATCATTGGTCAGCACCGCCTTTGCCCGTCTAATCACCTCACCTGCTGAAGCTGGATCCGTTTTCCCGCATAAGCTGACAACACGTGTACGATCCACGGTCTCAAGCATTTTGCCGGTAGCTTCATCCTGCCTGCCCCCAAGAATTACAAATCTTTCCTGAGGCATTAGAGATATCAATTCAGCAAATTTCTCCTTTGGCCACTCCTTAGTCAGCCATCTCGAACCCGGAGAAAGCACAATATAACCATCACGAATATGATGAGAAAGAAGCAGTGTTTTAGCTGCCATAACTGAATCGGGAGGCGGACTGAATTCAATTCCACCGCCATCATCAACCACTCCAACTTTTTTCAATCCGGAAAGGTGCCGCAACGGAACAGGCAGAAGCGCCCCCTTTCCCTTTGTATGAAAAAGAGCCATCAGCCTGCGCTTAAAATCAAACCGTTTTGTCCTTATAGTAACAGCACCTGTAAAAAGGCTTAAGAGATATGTTCTGAAATTAACATGCAGATCCACAATAAGGTCATACTGCCCGCGGATCTTCTTCCGTACACGCAATACTTCTGCTAAATTTTTTACATCAAGAGCGACAACGCTATTGACATATGGATTACCGCTCATTAACGAAACATAAGGTGTTCTTGTAACAAAATCAATATGAGCAGATGGAAATCTCTTTCTTATACAGCGTACTGCCAGAGTTGTTAGAAGAATATCCCCGAATGACGAAAGGCGGATTATAAGAATCCGGTTCATCGTTTAGACAGCTGTTCCGGCTTTTAGTTTCCAGAGATTCAGCAGCAAAGCCACAATCAGCATAATCAGAATGCTTACAAAAACCTTCTTTTCATTTTTGATTGCAACCGCACCGCTGAAAGGGACATCAGAAGCCCCCTCGTATTTTCTGAAAGTTGGTATAAAACGAGGAACAGCAGCCTTATAGCGCCTGTACTCATCGCCAAAAACATCTTCGAGTCTCTCTTCCTCAAGCTTTACAATAAAATAATACTGAATACTGTAAAGTGCTGCATAAATAAAAACCATATAAGGCATAAGTGCGTTAAATGCAATAACAACACCAAGAGAGATAAAAAAGTTTCCGGCATACAGCGGGTTTCTCAAAACAGAAAATGCACCATTTGTAACCAGTTTTGATGCTCCGACATTACGTGTTCGCGTGGCGAACCCTGCATAACCGACTCCCCAGAAGCGAATAGCCTCGCCGCATACCATTGAGATGAAGCCGAGAATAATAGAGAGTGTTGTCGGATGAGCGAAATAGATTATAAAGGGAATAAATGGAACCGGTGTATAGCTGCGTGCTTTAAAAAAGAATGTGCCAATTTTTGTCATTATATACCTTGTTGTTTAAGAGACCAAAAATACTCTATTGCCCGACTGTGAGTCAAACAATGGGTTTATGATACTCATTCATTTTTTTACCGTGATGGGTAAATTCATGATGGAGCTTAAAACCGGCACTTTTATAAAAGCCATTGGATTTTGGATCTTCAGCGGAGGTGACCACCTTATACTCTCCTGAAATGTCCTTATTCCTCAAAAACAGTTCAAAATCGGCCACCAGTTTTTTGCCAATTCCCCTGCCATGCAATGATGCATCCAGTGCAACCGATAAAAGTTCACAATCAATTGCCTCTTCAGTCGAAACAGCAGAAGCTTCTGACTCATGCTTTTTAAATGGATAAAGAAGCGTTTCAAAGATTCTTTTTATGGTAGCGATGGAAAACAGCTTAAACAAAACAGGTAGTGCTAAATTCATGCAGTGTCGGCTCAGAGCGTATTTATAAAACCTCTTTACCGAAATAGTTCCTGAAAGAAAACCCGCCACCTCTCCGCTATCGTTCCGCGCTACGAAAAGTACGCTGTCTGCATGCATATCAACTGCTCGATATAAAGCGGCCAAAAATGATACGCCCATCGAAGAAAGGAATCCGAAAGGTATTCCTTGAATGTGGAGTTCTGCAACACGCCGGTAGTCTGATTTATTCATCATTATGATATGTAAAATAGATTAATGTTCGAAGAATCGGGGGCTTCGACCAGCATTACAGTCGAGAATGAGCTCAGCCCCCGGGAGACAGAAGACAGAAAGTTCTCGTTCTGCGGTGGTTGAGCGTAGAGATCTTGATTTTGGAGATCGGTGTCGAAACCACCGCAATCTGTATCAACTCCTCTGCAAACATTTAGCTTGCATCATCATGTGACTCCATACCTCTTTAGCCACAGATTGACAATATTTCTCTCATTAAATTCTGCAACAACCCTTTGGTATCCTGCTTCTCCCATGCTTTTACGCAAATCCGGATTGCCATAAAGTTCACATACAGAATTCACAAAACTATCCTGATTCTCCAATGGAACTAAGTAGCCCGTAACACCATTCACTACTAATTCCTGTGTTCCTAAAACATCCGTTGCTACAACTGGCTTCTTAAGCGCCATAGCCTCCATAATGCTTCTTGGTATTCCCTCTTTCTCAGAAGTCAGCACAACTACATCCGAAGCAGCTATCAAGGCATGTATATGTGGAGTGTAAACTATTTTGCAAACATCATCAATTTCATTTTCAACAATCAATTTCTCCAAACGATCACCATCCTCACCCTTACCTGCAATGATCGCAGAGACTTCAATATCCTTACTTTTTAAAACACCAACAAGCTGAATGAACTTTTCTAGTCTCTTCACCCGCTCTAACCTCGCTACACAAAGTAATCTAAACGCACCATCTTTAAAATATCCTTTTACCTTAAATCTATCCCGTTCTACGTTCTCATCAATTGCTTCACAATCAACACCGTTACCTTCAAAAACAACTTTCGATTGTAGAAAGCTTATTTCTTTTAGCACACTATAATCACGCCGATTTTGAGAATATATTGTATGACGAAAGGTTGAAAAAATGAGCTCCAACCATTTATAAACTAGATACACCTGTTTCCGCTGCCCTTCATAAAATGGTAGACCGTGATATGTATGGCACACCAGAGGAATGCGAGCGAAAAATGCGGCCAGGGCCCCTACGATACCTGCTTTTGCTGTGTGCGTATGGACAACATCAAACTTTTCTTTTCGCATGAATCGGAATAGCTTCCAAACAGCTTTAATGTCGTCAATGGGTGATATTGTTCGTGGGATGAAGACTTCAAAAAACTGTCCATGGCAAATGCGACTCTCTTTTTGATCCTCTTTAGAGGATGCCACATATAAATCAATGCCAGGTGACTTCTCTAACAAAGCCAGTTTGGCATCAAGTATCGTGACAACACTTTGATAGGTGGTCACCAACTTCAGGACTTTGATTTTTTCTCTGTTCACTATTTACTCTCTTTCACCTTCCAATATCCACTTGATGTTCTCCCAATCCGCTTTACCAAGCCTGAATCCTTCAATTTCGCAATATACTCCTTTACTGTATCGCGAGTAATTCCCAACCGTTCAGCCATTTCTTTCATGCTTATACGATTATTCTCTAGCATTATAGCTAATAATCTCTGTGATAGCGTCTCCGTCTGATTTAGTGCTAGGGGGGTAACTAGGGGGGTAACTAGGGGGGTAACTAGGGGGGTAGAGTT
>JAEUSG010000085.1 GCA_016788315.1 Fibrobacterota bacterium
TGGACGCCCTCGTGGTTTCAGTATAAACTCTACCTTGCATATGCAGGTAACATTCATGATACTGGCTGGATTTGTGGAGCAATGGTTGTCACCAGAGACACCAATTATGTTATAAGAACAACGGGCTGGGCAGGCAGCGGAGACAATATGAAATTGAATTTAGGAGGACAAGCTCAAGCCTTTTATATACCATCAGATGGCGCGGCTCCCGTAACAAACCCATCATGTCCATTCCAGACAAACGTTAACATGTTTGCAAGATGTAGAACGTATGGTAATATAGCCGATTCATTACCTACATACGAGTTCATGTTTAAAAAAGAAATCGTTATGAATAATACAGAAGACTCAACTTTCAGGTTTTCTTTTGGAACCGAAGAGGTATCCATAATTAATGGAATAGAGGTCGGTATATTCGCTGCTATTGGAATTGAATACACGGGATGCAAGAATTGTTGGTCCCAACCAATATGGAATCCTGAGCAATATATGCCTACTTTCTCATTATCAGAAATAAGAGGAAACGGCTTAGAGCAAAATCCCTGCAAGGTTTCAAACTTAACAATATCAGCTTTTCCAAACCCATTCCTTCCAGTAACAAATATTTACTATACAACAGATAAAGAAGGAACCATAAAGATCTTCGACGCCTTAGGCAGGCTCATTAAGAGCGAAAAAGTCAATGCCGGTTCTGGCAGAATTTATTTCAATGGTTCGGCACTGTCTGCAGGTATATATATTGCACAGCTTGAGTCGAATAAACTGACGGCAAGAAGTAAGCTGATTTTAGCCCGATAATAAAACCACATTCTGGTTTTTTCACATGAAAATTCATCAACTCTTATTATTTACTTTCAGACAAATATACTGTACTCAAATTGAGGACAGATAATCTCATTTAGTGTATTATGCTATTGAGCCAATGCGTCATTGAGGTTAAATTATAGACATGAAAACATTATACATTTCTCTACTTTTAGTTTTATCCGCAAACGCAGCCGATACAAAACATGTGTTTTGGTACAAGGCAACATCGCCAACTGCTCCATACAACATGGAAGATTCAACAGGACCAAATCTGCAAGGTGTTACAGATGTTCATGGTGGCAAGGCTCTTACAGCTACAATCCGTGGATCTGCGGGAGATCAGGATCCATTGATTACTCTTGGAAACGGCCTTGACAATGCGCAGGCACGCAGTTTTGTTTTATGGTATAAAGATCTATGCGACATGCAACTAACAGTAGGTGCCGTACTGAAATCTGCAAAATTTAGAGGAGAATACAGAGATAATATATTTGGCAACCCGCCTTGCAATGCAGGTCCAATTAGACCCAGAGTTGGCGTAGTAAATATACAAGGACATTTCGATGCTATCGGAGTTACCCCTTTGAACCATCCAGATAATGCCGTTTGGGAAGACCCAATCAATCCACTCAGTAGTTCAATGGGATATGATACAAGTGGACAATCCTTTAAATCTGAAGAGGTAAAATTTCTCACAATACCTTCGGGATACAATGGAACTACATATAAAACTTACGAGAGAATGTTCTTTGAAATAGACTTTACGCAACAAGTCGGATACATATTATCAAATTCTGGACATCTTGGTATTGCTGCTGTAGTAACTGCAGGTGACGGAAGTACTGGGAAAATCAACCTATATGCTTTAGAAGATGGTGTTATTGTAGGAACCACTTCAAATCCATGGACAAAAGATGGAAATACCACACATTTAGTACTTGAGATCGAGAACGGCTCACTTGAATATAAACCTGGTGCTGCATCTGAAAAACAAATCAAAGATTGGCACGACATCAGTTTATCAGCGTCACCAAACCCATTTAACAGACTAACGGAAATTTCCTACAACTGTGGTACCTTCCAAACAGGTATAATAAAAATCATAAATTCCTGCGGACAAACCTTACTAAGAAAAGATATTCACCACTCCGGAATAATGAAATTCGAAGGTAATAATAATCCAAATGGGATATACTTCTGCAGCCTAGAGATTGGCGGAAAAAAATTGAACCGTAAACTTTTTTTAACAAAGTAAACTACAAATATGTATTCATTACTTTTTATACTAACCATAGCAGTCATGGCATTTACGGAGAATACGAAACATGTTTTCTGGTATAAATGCATCGACAATAACTACAATTTAGCTGACCAAACCGGCCCTAATATTGGAGGAGAAATTGTAAAGCATCAGGGCAAAGTACTCTCTGCTACCATCAGAGGAAGTGCTGGAAATCAAGACCCGACAATAACACTAGGAAATGGCCTAGACAATGCTCAAGCGCGTAGTTTTGTAATATGGTATAAAGACCTCTGCGACTTCAAACTGACCGAAGGCGCAACCTTAAAATCTGCAAAATTCAGAGGAGAATATAGAGATCTTTGGACAGGTTCTGCCTTTCAAAGTGCCGGCCCTGTCAAACCTCGTGTGGGTGTAGTTAACATGAACGGACACTTTTCCGCTCTTAGAGTCACACCTGAAGACCTTCCTGATGACGCTGTATGGGCGGATCCCCTTAATCCACTATCCGGATCTATGGGATTTGAGATGTCGGATGAATCATTCATGGCTGAAGAACATAAATCTTTCAATACTCCATCAGGTGCAAATGGCTCTGGTTTAAGACCTCTTGAAGGTATATTTTTTGAAATGGATATTACAGTACAAACCAGATACATCCTTGATAATCATGGACAACTTGGAATTGCTGCTGTAGTAACTGCAGGTGATGGAAGTACTGGTAAATGCAATCTGTATGCATACGAAAAATTTGTGCCAAACATATTTTCAACGAACCCTTGGACCAAAGATGGAAATACTGCTCATCTGGTTCTTGAAATTGAGAATGGAACTCTCATTCCTAAAGAACAAAACAGCTCAGAAAAACTCCATATACGCACCAATGAACTCAAACTTTCATCATATCCAAATCCTTTTAATGCAGCTACTCAAATAATCTATAATTGCGGTAAGGCAAACTCTGGCATGTTAAAAATTTATTCTATCGATGGTAAAGTTGCCCTAAGACAAGAAGTCCGTGGAACTGGGGTATTTTTTTATAAAGCAACTAATCTTTCAAACGGTGTCTATCTATGCCTACTTTCTACTGAAGATGGAGAATTAAGCAAACGTTTATTTTTAAGGAAGTGACCACATGAAAACTTTATTGATATTACTTACATTTATTACATTAACATATTCAGAAAACACCAAGCATGTATTCTGGTACAAGTGTATTCAGAACAATTATAGAATTTCCGACAGTGCAAATGGTTTTGGGCCAAACATTCAAGGCGATGTTATAAAGCATGAAGGAAAAGCATTTACTGTAACCACCAAACTCGGTATACAAGAACCCTTATTTACTCTTGGCAACGGTCTTGATAACGCACAGGCACGATCATCTGTTTTTTGGTACAAGGATCTATGTGAACTTAAATTTAGCCCTGGATCCACCCTTAAATCTGCTAAATTCAGAGGAGAGTATAGAGACAACTGGATGGGCAACGCGTTTTGCAACACTGGTCCATTACGACCAAGGGTAGGTGTTGTAAACATAAAAGGGCACCTTGATGCACTTTGGGCTACACCCTCAACACATCCCGACAATGCAGTGTGGTCAGATCCTCTAAACCCTTTAAGTGGAAGTATGGGGTATGACAAAAGCGGTGACAACTTTAAAGCTCAGGAGATTAAAAACATACTAGCTCCTTATGGCACAGATCCAAAAGGTAGCAAACCTCTTGAAGGTAAGTTTTTTGAAATGGATATAACAAAACAAGTTCAGTTTATACTAAACAATGACGGCCAGCTCGGTATTGCCGCAGTTGTCAACATGGGTGACGGCAGTACTGGCAAAATCAATCTTTATGCTTTTGAAGATTGCCCTAAATACAGTATACCAGCTGCCACATCCGATCCATGGACACAAGACGGTAACACTACTCATCTTTTGCTTGAAATAGAGAATGGAACGCTTATTCCAAAAGATCAAAACGCCTCAGAAAAAGTGAGTATTGTCTCAAACAAACTAAGTCTTGCGGTACAACCTAATCCTTTTAACGCTTCTACAC
>JAEUSG010000097.1 GCA_016788315.1 Fibrobacterota bacterium
GAGAACACATCCTGCAGCAACAATACGATCTCCTTTAATTACAGCAGCTCCGTCATGAAGCGGTGCGTTCTTTGTAAACAATGTTACAAGGAGCTCAGGAGTGAGAATTGCATCAATAGGCTTACCTGTGTCCAGAACTTCTTTTAGTCCCGATCTTCTGGTAATTACTGCAAGTCCGCCGAGGTTTCTTTTTGCCAGTTCGAACATACTCTCAACAATATCGTCAATCGGTATCAGTGCTCTCTGTTTTCTGAATATGATGTCAGATATGCCGAGTCCTCCAAGTTTGGTCAGTGCACTTCTTATTTCAGGCTGAAAAACTATGAAGATTGCCACAATGCCGATTGTCTTGACATTTGACATAATCCATCCAAGCGCATGCAGATTGCCCCACTCTGCGGCGATAGCTGCAACGGCCAGAAAGAGAAGAGCAAGTATCATCTGTATGGAACGGGAACCTTTTAGCCATTGGAAAATGACATAAAGAAGCGACGCTACAATCAAAATGTCAATTACGTCATAAAGAGTAAACGGCAAGAATCTTATTTTAAAGAGTGTCATATATTCTTTTTGCCGTCATGACGGCCTCTTTGGTTTCAAGTGGATCGTGAACGCGCAGAATTGCTGCACCGTAATAGGCAGACATTACTGCTGCACCTAAGCTTCCGTAAAGACGGTTTTCCGGTTTGTCCTGACCTGTAATTTCGCCTATGAACCTTTTTCTGGAGTGACCAATTAAAACAGGATAACGGCCATTTACCGCAGCAGAGAATCCCCGTATAAGTTTAAGATTGTCTTCAAGTCTCTTTCCGAAGCCGATGCCGGGATCCAGGATGATCTTTTCTGCCGCAATTCCCTTCTTTTCTGCAAAGGCGGCTCTGCCAAGCAGCCACGTAGTAATCTCTGCAACAGGGTCATGATAGGAGGGGGCATTCTGCATGTTGTCCGGCGTACCTTTCATATGCATCAATACCACCGGTACGGAATAGTTCTTTACAATATCAGCCATAGATTTGTCAGCCGTAAGGGCGCTGACATCATTTACTAAAGCAGCCCCTGCATTTATTCCGCGTTCAGCAACTTCACCCTTGTTTGTGTCAATTGATACGGGTATACGCACCTTTTTGCAGACCATCTCCACGACAGGAATAACTCTTTTCAACTCTTCTTCAATACTTACAGGGAGGCTTCCAGGACGTGTGGATTCACCGCCGATGTCAATTATGTCTGCGCCTGATGATTCAAGTTTCAGCGCCTGTTCAATTGCATCTTCGGTTGCTGAAAGTCGGCTCCCGCTGTAAAACGAGTCGGGAGTAGTGTTCATTATTGCCATTATGGCCGGCATGGAACCAAAATTAAAAGTTCTGCTGCCTATTTTCATTTTAAGCCGTTTTGTCTAAGACCTGTCCCTTGTTCTCTTCGTCTTTTTTGTCAGCCGTAGACTCATCCTTTTTTGGTTCATCTTTCTTTCTACGGCTTACCATTACCCTTGGCTTCTTAACTACACTAAGCTTTTCGCCATTAAGAATCTTATCGATTTCATCAGCGTCAAGATATTCATGTTCAAGAACTGCCAGGGCAAGCATATCGAGTTTGTCCTTGTTGTCAGCAAGCATCTGTCTGGTTTTTGTGAGTTGGCTTTCTAGGATCTGTCTGATTTCACCGTCAATTGCACGTGATGTTTCTTCACTGAAATCACGGTGCTGTGATATTTCACGTCCGAGGAAGATGTGCTCTTCTTTTCTGCCAAAAGCAATTGGGCCTATTTTTTCACTCATGCCCCAGTTGCAAACCATCATACGGCCAATCTGTGTTGCTTTTTCGATGTCGTTGCTTGCACCAGTGGATATTTCTCCGAACTTGATTTCTTCAGCTACACGACCGCCGTATATAACACAGAGTTCTGAAAGGTAGTAAGCCTTTGTATTTATGTGTTTGTCCTGCTGAGGCAGGTGAAATGTCACGCCTAAGGCCATGCCGCGGGGAATTATTGTTACTTTGTGAACAGGGTTTGCGTCAGGAAGAAGTTTGCCCATCAATGCATTACCAGCTTCGTGATATGCAATAACAAGTTTTTCCTTTTCGGCAATAAGCATACTTCTGCGCTCTGTACCCATGAGTACTTT
>JAEUSG010000119.1 GCA_016788315.1 Fibrobacterota bacterium
GTTGATTACGTTTGTTTCAATCTTCTGTATGCTTATACCTGCAGACCAGATACGCTGCTTGCTTCTGGACGCAACACCGATCCAATATGTGCCGCCGTTTGTAAGTGTGTCAACATGCTGCATAATGCGTGAATTCAAAGTATCAGTAATGGACCACGGTGTTAAACTTTTCCAGTTGTTCACCAGATTGGCAGAATCAGTTTCAACAAAGAATATGACCGAGTCTGTTATTGCACTGTAATTTGTCTGCGATGGAACATAGAAATTTGCCTGCGTTGCAGACACAGGACCAAGCTGAAGGTCCGGAGTAGTTGATGCTCTGAAGTCAGGTGTAGTTAATGTATCCCAGTTGCCGGGATTACTTGTCACATCTATGACACCCCATCTTGTTGCACTATTTGTATTTGTAGACAATCCTGCTCTAGCGGTAAAGTAGAATTTTGTGTTGCTGGCCATTGCTTTTCTTGTAAATACCAAAGTGTCGCTTCCACTGAAGTTTGCGATATTAAATGCCGTATCCGGGCCAAGAGCAGCATCTTTAGCGGCGTTGACACCGATAAAGACCTGTATTGAATCTGCATTCAACGGCAATGCTTTTGCATTGTAAAGAGTACACACAACACCAGAGTCACCTAGAGCTGGAGTTGGTGCAATGGCGAGACGAAGTGAATTTTTAGGTCTCGTCCAGAATGACATAATATTGACATTACGTGACCAATAACCAAGAGAGTTCCGTGTTGCTACCCCGAAGTAATGTTTTTCTCCGTCAGCTAGTGCACTCATAGTCCGCGGTGTTGAACAAATAGGGTCGTTTAGAAATCCTGTTACACCTGTACGTGGAATTGAATCAATAACTGTCATTGTTCTATACTGAGTTGCGAGTAAAGCAGAGTCTGCAGATGATGCGTGAAAAAGATACACACCGGCAATATTCAGTGAATCTTTAGCATCACAAAGACGGTCAACACTCAGCAGGATGCTATTAGTATCCGAACTCATGGGGTTAAGCGACAGGAAGTTTGATGGATAATCATAGGATGTTGTTACCTGTGCTGTATCGTTTGGAGAGTTTCCCGGTATTAACGATCTGTAAGATTGACCATAGAGATTATCAATTAGAGTAGATGAAACAAAGTACGTATTAGTACCTGTTGGAAGATTTTTAACCTTAAGCGTGTCCATAGCAACAAATTGAGCTCTGGTAAATGCCGTATCGCGCCCTGGAACAGATGCAGCATATGGATTCAGATTGTAACCGCCACCTCTGTAATAGACTATAACGGAATCAACGTTAGGAGAGATGGTGGCCCTGTTTGGATGGACAATGTGAAGTTCACCATAAAGAGTAGACGAAGTAAGATTCAACTGCAGTGGACTTCCTATCTTTACATATATACTGTCTATTACCGGTGCACCCCATGCGCCGGCATTGCTCTTTACAATTGTGCCGACATAATATAAAGTTGCTGTTGATAATCCACTGTAAGTTTGAACTGTTGTAAGATTACTTTTCAGAATTGTGTCTGTAGCTGCTCCGACTCCAATACTGCTCTTAACCGGAGTAAGCCATACAAAAATGGAGTCTTCGTCTACTTCAAGACTTGAACCGCCCACATAACTGAATGAAACTGATGACGTCGTAGAATCGCTCTTTGACAAGGTGAGTCTGCGGTATTCATAGGCACCGACATCCCATGTACCGTTAAAGGGGCGTGCATCTCCAATAATATCATCAGAAAAACCTGTGCCGGAGAGATCCGCGCCTCTATTTACACTGTTAGCGCCATAAAGAAGCCTAAAGTCTTCATTCCCTAAAGCGACATTTGTAAATTCAGCTGCAGCAGCTGTTATTACTGCTGAACTGCCAAGAACTGACATTTCACCCGTGTTGTTGCTTGATGTTCCGCCAGTAGTGCCGACCCAGCTTGATAGAGATCCAAGAGAAACAACATTTCGTATAACTGTATTTGCGGTAGTACTGTTTACACCAGTTCCCGATGTCATTCCATAAATTGTGTTGTTATAAGCATTGCCGGAATTTGAAATCATCAAACCTGTATTCATTCTACCATAAATTATGGAATTTCT
>JAEUSG010000148.1 GCA_016788315.1 Fibrobacterota bacterium
GGGTTTTGAAAAGACATTTTCAGGTCTTATGAAAATTATTTACCCTCATGGTGCAGTAACACCGGAAGAGGTAGAAGAGTTATTTGCCTTCGCCATGGAGACCAGGCGCCGGGTACGTGAACATATTCTCCGCATAGACGACACATTCAAAAGAAATGATTTTAAATATCGGAGACTGAGGGATAATAAGAGTGTAACAGTTTCTACACCGGAAGAGTTACAATATCCAGAGTTCGCTAATTCACCTCTTGTCGCTGGTCAGCAGCCTGCCTCGGAAGAGCGTCCTGCGGTAACTGCTGCAACTGAAGCTACAGGTGAACCATTGAAGGCTACCACCGCTCCAGTCGTACAGAAAGCACCAAAGGCTGGTCACATTGTTGTGGCTGAAAACAGCAGAGGATGGAACTTTGAAAGACTCTTCGCTCAATATCTAATCGGAGCACGCAAAATTGTTATCCACGACCCATACATAAGACTCTTTTATCAAACACGTAATTTGATGGAACTCTTGGAGCTTATATTCCGACTCACGCCAGATGGTGATGAGGTTGAGGTGCATCTGGTAACACAGTCTGACCAAGAAGCATGCATTAAGCAGGAAGAGAACTTAAATCAGATTGTGGCCGCATTCACAGGAAGCCGCGTTGCCTTTACATGGGAACTGGATAGTAGTCTTGGGTTCCATGCACGTAATATTACAACCGATACCGGCTGGAAAATTACACTTGATCGTGGGTTGGATATTTATCAGAGGTATGAGTCAGGCGCTTTCACTTTGGAACATGCGCTTCAAGAGATGCGCCTTACGAGAGGGTTTGAAGTTACTTATATCGAAAGTAAATAGAGTGTACATTTCTGAAGATAATGTAAATGCCATCATTGCACGTGCTGAGACGTACCAAACTGGTCACCCGTTAGCCATCAAAGCAGCCACAGAACTTGTTGCTAAGATAAAAAGTCATTTGGGTTTGTTGTCATCGCTTGATTATCAGAATACACTCAAAGAATACGAAGCAAAAACCCAGGAATTAGGTGACAATATTCCAACCGCTGAATTAGAGTACTTATGCCTACTCGAAGGTAAATTAAATCGCCACACAATCGTTTTAGGCAAAAAGGATGACGCAGTCTTCACTTTAGTCGCACTGGACTTCTTCATTAACGGCGTTACACGTGCTACAGTAGATAAAGCTCTTGAATCGGATGAATGGTACTTTAAGCACCAGGTCTTAACTCGCTTTGAGTGGCATATAGCCCATAGTGAACTTCTAAATTCAGAAAAGTCAGTCAATATGCCGTTTCTGAATGACGTAGGCTCAGCCCATAATCGAAAAACTATTGATCGTGAATATCATACGCTTTTAAATTTTCTCCCCCTGTACAACAAATCCGTTGAAAGAGAATTTTTATTGAAAAGGCATAATGGTAATAATTGTCCAGACTTTGTTGTTGCTGACAGTCTTGGCGAATTGGGAGTAGAAATTACGGAAGCTGCTTCCAGTGCTGATGCTTGTCTGGAGCAAAAATACAGAGAAACTTTTATTGATAAACTAAAAGGGACATTATCCGATTCCGCAACAGACATTACATTTTGGGATTACCCTAAGTGGAAGATTATTGCAGAAAACGATATGACAATAATAAGTTGGCTTGATATAGAGCTTAAAAAGTATTCTGAACAAACAAATAAAACTGACCCTTATTATTGTGAAATGAAGGATCTGGGTCTTAATGTACAGCTTGGACCAAGAACAACTGGGCATATATTTGAGATGGGAAGACGAGAGTTCGATTATGGGTCAGCCTGGAGAGATGTGATTTGTGAACAAGTTGTCAGAGTCATATCTCACAAAATATCAAAAGGTTCACAACCTGCTATGAGTCCGACAATTATGGTTGTGTATATTAATGAATTTTTAAACTCAAATGCAGCAGCATTGTCTAAATCTATTGCCGATAGAATAGGCTTTTCTTACAAATCGATGTTTGAGAACATTTGGTTATTTACCGATTCGCAAATAATCAGTGTCTAAATTTCAGCTCAGTGCCTGTGTTTATATTAATCACAGTAAATTCCACCAATAAGTGAGGACAGATCTATGTCAACGGTAAAAACATCGTCAGTTGACAGGCAAACCTCCACAGAGCTTTTCCCTTGTTTGATTTCCCGACCATATTTATCATAAGCAATTAGACCAAATTCAAATCGAACTGACCGGTTATCATTTGCTATCAAACTTTGTTTTGGCTGTATTGTGACGTAGGAATACCACGTGTATTGAACGTTGTGTTTTTTTGACAATTCCAATAAGCTTTTTGTCGAAGCCCAAAAAGCGGTTTTTAGAGCAGTTATCGATTTTGCGCGTATTTCTATATGGAACTCACCGCTTTCGTTATCTTTTTTTACAAGCCAGTTTGGGCCTTTTGCGTATGTTAGTAATGTGTTTTCTAAATTACTTATTTCATTTTCATATTCGCTGATTAAATTGGCTATCTGTGACGATTCTGGAATTATTATATCTCTGATAAGTTTTTCATACGCACTAATGATAAATCCTAATCTGTTAATCCTGTCTGTCATATCTTTTATCTTATTAATTGTCACAAAATCTTTTTTAAGCATGTTTTCAACTGTTTCTACAGCTTTTTTATTGAGCACATTCAGAATTGAATCGCGTGTCGGCACATTAAAATTACCAGCCAAAGAGTCTACGTATTTATAAATAGAGTTCACCCTTATATAAGGGTAAGCTACGCTAATATCCTTATTTCTATTTTTTTCAGGAATATCCGCGGAGTCTATTTTGCCGATGTTCGCAAGTAATGATGAAATATGTTCTTTGTCGAGGTCATCGTATTCGTTTTTTGTCGTAATAAATTCTTGGTAGAAGTTTGAGGATGTGTTTTTTAACTGTAGAACGATATTGAGCATAGTTTCTGGGATATCCTCTATGCTATCAGTATTGTTGTAAACTGTAGTGTTCACAATAGAAATATCTTTTGCGCTCATAGCTAAAAAGGAAATCGATTTACCTTTCTCTATGGGGTAATTCATTACTTGCGGATGAAAAACTATTTCTCGATAACTGATTTTTACAGTATCTGTTGTAAGAATAAGTGAGTATGATTTTAATGGTAGCAAAACATCTTTCATACCCTGCACACTACCCCTTTGGCAAATTCCCTTTAGCAGGATAGTGTCTTTTTTTATGGACATAATCTTAGCATTCAATTTACTATGTATTTCTATTGGGATATTATCGATGATTGTTTTGTACTTATCTTTCCATAAATCGCGATAAAGCTGATTATTAATGTTTACGGTATCGCACAAGATGTCATTATATAAATAGCTGCTCTTTACCTTCTTAAGATTTACTGTTTTGTACTCGCTTTCTCCCGGTTTGATGTTTATTATTGGCCTGTAAATGCGCAGTTCTATATCAGAAGTTGCATTTTTTATCAGACTCATCGCTTGTTCAAAACTGCTGATTTTTTCTCCATTGACAGATGTAAGAAAGTCTCCAGGCCTCAATTCGTTAATTGCAGGGCTATATTTGTTGATGATATAAACCATGATTTTATAGTCAGTTCCACACGGTGACATCAGAGGTTCTGAAAACTGCACACCTAGCCTTAATGTGTTGTCATTTGCATGCAAGCTTATAAAAGTCGTAGCGCATATTGTAATGACTATCCCGATTTGTTTTGCAATAATGTGGCTTCGGTTTGTTTTTATTAAATCCAAGATTATCATAAACATACTTACCTTACGTTGAATGAGCTTATTTAAGAATATTTTTAATGTCCCAATATATAATCACTATGCAAAGTAAAATATTCTTCACATTACATAGATAGCAAACTTTTGCGTAGCTCATGTCAAATTGTGATTTACTTTAACTCGAAGGAAATACGTGCAGTTTTGATATTTTGGTTGCTTTTGTGGTATAATTATATAGTTGGAATATTTACGTTATCACAAACAAAGGAGTCTCAAAATGGAAATCACAGATCTTTCAATCCAGTCCATCTCAAACCACTTCCCCGTCCTAGCTCAATGTGAAGCAACTCTCGACCACGCTCTTTCTCTCAGAGACATTATAATCTGCCAGGCGAAGAAAGGCATTTATGTCAAATTCCCAAGTGCCATCGGCTTTACAACGCCTGAACAAAGAAAGAGAACTGCAAACAGAATACTTGCTACTTATGTAATTAACCACTGTGTCAACTAATTGCAAACCCAAACAAAAGGAGTTTCTATGTTACAACAGTTATCAGACTGTCGTACAATCGAAGAGGTTTTCGAACGTGCAAACCTGTCCTGGCTTGCAGAATCAGTCCCGCTTATTACCGCCGACGGTAAAGCTATCGACACCCACAAGGCCATTCGTCGCGAAGACAATGGCTCTATTCTCGGTGTCGTCGGTAAGAGTTATCACATTGTCCAACACGCTCAGGCATTTGCAGTGCTGGATGTCATAGCGAATAAGTATCGTGCAGTATATAAAACCGCTGGCTTAATAGACAACGGCAGGCGCTGTGTCATTCAGGCTAAACTTGGCAACAGTTTTGAAGTTAGACCTGGAGATGTTCACGAGAAGTATTTAACTGTTGTTAATAGCTTTGACGGGTCTATGGCGGTCAAAATCTATTTCACAGCAATGCGTCTTGTGTGTAAGAATCAACTCAACGCCAGTCTGCGCAATAGTGAGCTGTCAGTTAGCATAAAACACACATCCGCTGCTGAGGGTCGAATCGGCGAAGCACTTCGTATCTTCACACTATCAAACGACTATTTCCAAGCATATCGAGAGAAAGCTTTGTACCTTACACAAAAAGCTGTTAACAAAGCTATGGTGCGCAGGTTCCTCGATGAAGTTATTGGGGAGGCTGACAGTGCTCGCAAACAGAACCAAAGAGACAGAGTGGAGTATCTCTTTTCTAATGGTCGCGGGAATCTTGGTAGTAGCGCATTCGATTTGGTAAACGGATTGACAGAATGGGTCGATCACGATCGTAATGCCGATAATGATGACAGTAAGCTTTTCGGAAGTGGAGCTGCACTTAAAGACAAAGCTTTTCAAGTCGCTCTCTCTCTGTAATTATTTCAATGCCCCGTCACTATTTGGCGGGGTCAGTTTTCTAATTATCAAAACCTTACAATATGGAGTATGTAAAATGGCAACAACCATCAAAATTCGCACGTCTTATGCCGAAACGGTTTCAAAAGATTATCAATCAAATCGCTATGGACTGGATCTGGAGTGTGATGTCCAGCTCAACGGAGGCGACCACAGAATCGAAGTCGAAACCGCTGCTGCAACACTGTTTAATTTCAGCAAGGCTATTGTGGCCAAGCAGAAGGAATCGGGTTTCGCAGTAAACGATCTCTTTAATGGTACGACACTACCAGCTACACAGGAGCTTCAGCATCATGCCAATGCTAATGTAACGGCTCCGTCCCGTCCACAAAATGGTAACGGTGGCAGTGCCTTGTGCAGTGCCAAACAGGTTGCATATATCAGAACGCTTTGCAGAGGAAAGAAAGTCCCAGAACAAGTAGCCCGTGAGCATTTCAATAAGGATAACCTAAATGAACTGACTGCTAAAGAGGCATCACAGTTGATCGAGGGCTTGAAACCATGATAACCTTAAAAGAGACATCGTGGTCATCATTAAACACTTATCGCAGTTGTCCCAGAAAATGGCACTACTCATATGTGTCGGACGTTCCTAAAGAGTTTGAGCCAGTGTCATTGCGTTATGGGTCAGGCGTCCACAGCGCTTGCGAGGCTTATTTTAAAGGGCTCAAGCGTGGTCAGAAGCTGACTGCATTCAACATGGCTCGTGTTGTAGTAAATACCATGGAAGAGCCTGACATCAGATACGGAGTAACAACAAAGTCAGAGCTCATTGAAATGGCTAATAGGTTTTTTCAGGAACTCACAACAATGGCGCCACCCGCTGATATTATTGAGGTTGAGAAAGAGCACACTTACGACCTTGCTCCGGATTTCAAGCTGTTAATGAAAATAGACCTTTTGACTAAGGATGCAAACGGCAATTTGGTCGTAACAGATTTCAAGACTTCGAGCAAACGCATGAACGGAGATGCTGCAACCAGCGGGCAGATGTCGGCGTATTCACTTCTCTATCCGCAGGCAAAGCTACGTTTCGTAGTATTTCTAAAAACTAAAAAAGGAGGTATTGATGAGGTTTTTACCGAACGAACACATGCGCAGAGAGTCCAGATTATCCGAGACTTCTGTGAATTCAAGAAAGAGGTTGAAAATCCCGACAACCCATTTATTCGTATCCCATCTTGGGCCTGTAAAAGCTGCCAATTCCAGACACATTGCCAAGGAGGATGCCAGTGATACACTGTTGCTTATGTGAGTATAGCCACGACACTACTATTGCAGCACACGTTATTGAACACCACAGGATGTCTTTAATAGCATACTGTGAGATGTTTCCCGGAATGCCTATTGGTTCGATTGCTGGCATTGCCGAAACCGTGCCCGAGCCTGTTGTGAGGAGGTCAAAAATTGTTCACAACTGGTGGCCAGCGAAGACAGTTCTCGTCATTGTCAATTCTGGTCGTGTCGTACGTTCCATTTCTGGCAAAGTCGTACGTGGTATTGCCGTTGCCACGGATAAGTTCAGGGCCGGATTCGGAATACAGGATGCAGATACGCGGGTTGTGTATTCAAGTCCGACTGGCTGGGTAAGAGACCGCGCGCCCTGGATTTCAAACCCGAATGGTTGGAAAATTGTAAAACCTCAACAGGAGATATAAAATGACGCATATCTATAGGATCGTGAAAGAAATAGCGAAAGTTATAGCAAAGCTTTAACAGACGACACGCTCAGAGAGTACAAGTTGTAGGGGAGCGGTGGGGTAATTCCTGCTGCTTCCCTCTTCTTTTAAGATTAGCCATAAAAGAGAGGAGTAAAATGTGCCTAAGATAAAGACTAAAATCATACACGGAATAACAAATGCATTAGCTGGGATCACAGGTAAAGAAGTTTATCGGCAAACGCTACCGAAACCAAAGGGAGCAAACGAGATTATACTGAATTTGAACGGCTATTCGCAGGTGCGTGCTTATACTTGCGGTTATGTTGCAGCTCTGACAGTTATAGAATACCTAAAAGGGCCTAAGATTGGAGCAGCGAGACTATTCCGTGAGATGAAGATTGATGAAGACGGTTGTGGAACAGAGGAAATAAGAAGGGTGCTAAGGCTACATGGTGTAAAGACCGCTACTCGATACGATCTCACTTTCAACCAAGTGGTAAGATTTATTTCCGATGGTAAAATAATTGTAGCAAGCTGTGGCCATGGGGAACATTGGATAAATGTTGTGGGAGTAGGTCTTCACCCTAAGAAGGTTTTTTATACAGGTAACGTCGCCAGTCCTTCGGCAAAGCGCATTAGCTGGAAGGCATTTAAAGAAGATGGAGGGTGTCGTGGAGACAATTTAATCTGTTCAATTTAATATGAACTATAAGGGGGATCTGATGTCACAGCCTGTATATGTAAATGGAAAATTACTTGAGGGGGAGGTTTGCAGCCATTATCTGAATCGTAATCTCAGAGAAA